>DATINU010000359.1:0-9175 GCA_035473955.1 Allosphingosinicella sp. | reverse complement strand
CCAGCAGGATGCGGTGCAGCAGCGCTTCGGGACTCAAGGACGCTTCCTCGATGCCCAGCGCGGCCCGCGCCTGCGGCGACAAGTCGATGTGGCGCGCCGTGCGCGGCCACACGCCGCCCCCTTCCGAGATCAGCGACGGATTATAGTCCGCCCAGCTCGACCGGGGCAGCGCGAACATCCGCGCGCGCTCTTCCCAGCTCTTCGCCGGATCAGGATCGGGGTCGAGGAAGATGTGGCGATGGTCGAACGCCGCCACGATCTTCAGCGTCTTCGACAAGAGCATGCCGTTGCCGAACACATCGCCCGACATGTCGCCGACGCCGGCGACGCGGATCGGCTGCTTTTGAACATCGACGCCCAGTTCGCGGAAGTGGCGCTGGACCGAGACCCAGGCGCCCTTGGCGGTGATTCCCATCGCCTTGTGATCGTAGCCGTTGGAGCCGCCGCTCGCGAAGGCGTCGCCGAGCCAGAATTTGCGCTCGATCGCGATCGCATTGGCGACATCGGAGAAGGTCGCCGTGCCCTTGTCGGCGGCGACGACGAAATAGGGGTCCTCGCCGTCCAGGATGCGGACGCCCGCGGGGTGAACCACCTTGCCGTCGACGAGATTGTCGGTGACCGACAGGAGCGAGCAGATGAAGCAGCGGTAGCTTTCCGTCCCTTCCGCCAGCCAGGCCTCGCGGTTGGACGGCGGCGGCAGCTGCTTGGGATAGAAGCCGCCCTTCGCGCCGGTCGGTACGATGACGGCGTTCTTCACCAGCTGGGCCTTCATCAGGCCCAGGATCTCGGTGCGGAAATCGTCGCGCCGGTCGGACCATCTGAGGCCGCCGCGGGCGATCGGGCCGCCGCGCAGGTGGATGCCTTCGAGCCGCGGCGAATAGACCCAGATCTCGCGCCAGGGCCGCGGCGCCGGGAGGCCCGGAACCAGCGCGGAATCGAGCTTGAAGGCCAGAGCCTCGCCGCCGCCGGCGAAGGCGTTGGTGCGCAAGGTCGCCGCGATCACGCCGCGGATCAGCCGCAGGATCCGGTCCTCGTCGATCGCCGCGACGCCCTCCAGGCCCTTGTCGATCGCCTTGCTCGCGGCCTTGATCGCCTCGTCGCGCGCGGCTTCCAGATCGGGATCGTGCATCGCATCGAACAGGGCGATCAGCCCCTTGGTGACGCCCGGCGCGCGGCGCAGCGCATCGACCACGGTGACCAGAGAATAGGACAGGCCGGTCTGGCGCAGGTAGCGGAACCAGGCGCGGAACAGGGTGATCTCGCGCGGGACGAGGCCGGCGGCGACGATCAGCTGGTTGAACGGGTCGTTCTCGGCCTTGCCCTCGAGCACTTCGGCGAGCGCGCGTTCGACCACCTCGCCGCGCTTCAGCACCGCCGCCGCGTCGCCGCCGCCCGGCATCTGCAGATCGAAATCGTGGACATAGCCGGTGGCGCCGCCGCCCACGGGCGTAGGCACCTCGTCGAGCACGCGGAAGCCGAAATTCTCGAACACCGGAACGGCTTCGGACAGCGGAATGATCTCGCCAAGCCGGTAGGTCTTGAGATGGAAGCGGTCCGGAGCGTCGTCGGCGCGGCGGAACAGGCGGACGTCGCGGTCGTCGGCGCTTTCGAGGCCGGAGAGGCAAACGACGTCGCGCGCCGCCGAATCCGCCTCGGTGCGGATCCGGTAGCCTTCGGGGAATTGATCGAGATAGGCGAGCGCGAGCCGGGTGGCGCGCTGTTCGCCCACCAGCGGCCCCAAGGCCTCCTCGACGCTGGGCACCCAGCCGCGCACCATCGCGTCGAGCTTTTTGTCGAGCGCGGCGACATTGGGGGTCGCGCGCTTCGAATCGACATTGAGCGTGTAGCGGACGAGGGCGAGGTCGCCGTCGCCGAGATCGACCGACCAGTTGCTGATCTTGCCCTGCGCGGCCGCCTCGATCATCTCGCCGATCGCCACCCGGCGGCGGGTGGTGAGTTCGTCGCGCGGCAGCCAGACGAAGGCGAACATATGGCCGCGCAGGATCGAGCGAACCAGCAGCAACGTCGGCCGGGGCCGGTCGGCCAGCGACATGGCGACGGCGACCAGCTCCTTCACCGCCTTGGGCGGCAAGTTGACCAGGAGGTCGCGCGGCAGCGAAGAGATGGCGTGGCGGAGCGCCTTGCCGTTATGGCCCGAAGGCTCGAAGCCGAACTCCTTCTCCAGCTCGAGCAGCTGCCGGCGGACCAGCGGCACATTTTCGACCGGCGCGGTCAGCGCCTCGCTGGTCCAGAGGCCCGCATGGACGCCGATGCCGGTGATCTTGCCCTTCTCGCGCAGCGGCACCACGATCAGGTCGAGCGGCACGCGGCGATGCACGGGCGACTTGCGGTCGGCCTTGGCGATCAGCGGCACGGCGCCGCCTTCCTCGAAATAGCGGATCGCGCCCTCGCTGCCGCCCTCGTCGGTCGGCTCGCCGGGAAGCTTCAGGATGCCGAGCCCGTCGGACGGCGCCGCGCCGTTCCGCTCGACCTCGTAGCCGAGCAGGGTCATCGAGCCGTCGGCGAGCCAGTGCAGCAAAGCGGCCCCTTCGGGATCCTCGATCGTCTCGGCCTGCTCGTGCATTTTCGCCTGCATCGCCCGCCAGTCGCCGACCGCGGCGCGGACGTCGGCGAGAACCCGGTGCAGCTCGGCGACCAGCTCGGCGCGAACCTTGGCGTCGGCGCGGTCGACCTCGATGTACATCAGCGACTCGCGGCGGTCGCGGTCGTCGCAGAGCTTCTCGACCTCGACCAAACAGCCCTTCTCGTCGCGCTGCACGCAGATCACCGGATGGAGCAGCCGGTGGATGATCAGGCCCCTGCCCGCGATCGCGCCGGCGACCGAATCGACCAGGAAGGGCATGTCGTCATTGGCGATGCAGATCCGCATCCGCCGCTCGCCCAATTTGGTGCCGACCGATTCGAGGCGGACGAGGGCGATGCCGTTCGGCCGGCGATTGGCGCAGCTCGTGATGAATTCGGCGGCGGCCCGGCCATCGTCCTCGGTGAAATCGGTGAGCTCCCCGGGAAGCGCCCCCTGGCGCAGCAGCTTGGCGAGATCGTCGACCAGTCGCTGGTGAGCGGTGTCCGCCGCTACCATGCTGTCATTCATAGAGGGCTCCCGGGGCTTGCCGTGCGGACCGCCGGCCCGCTCTGGCGCGGCCTATAGACCCGCCCGGCGGAGAGGGGCAAGGCTTGCAGGGCGCTCGTCGAGGCCCGCTTGACGTGTCTTGCGCGAATAGGGCACCAACCGCCGTCCCGTTCGCGAGTCCATCAGGGGGTTCCGCCATGATCCGCAGCTTTGCCGCGCTTTCGCTTCTGCTCGTCTCCACCACCGCGCTGGCGCAGCGGCCCGCCCGCGGCGGCGGCGGCGAGGCGCCGAGCTGGGACGTGAACGCGCCGCCGGGACAGCGGACCAGGGCCGTGCCGATCCGCACGAACGAGGGCACCTGGATGAACGTGGACGTCAGCCCGGACGGACGGACGGTCGCGTTCGATCTGCTCGGCGACATCTATACGATGCCGATCGCCGGGGGCACGCCGACGCGGATCACCTCGGGCCTCGCCTTCGACATGCAGCCGCGCTTCTCGCCGGACGGGCGGCTGATCGCGTTCACCTCGGACCGGGGCGGCGGCGACAATATCTGGGTGATGAACGCCGACGGATCGGGCGCGCGGGCGATCACGCGCGAGACCTTCCGCCTGCTCAACGCGCCGACCTGGAGCCCGGACGGGCAATATATCGCCGCGCGCAAGCATTTCACGACGCAGCGCTCGCTCGGCACCGGCGAGATCTGGCTCTACCACGTCTCCGGCGTCGGCGAGGGCGTGCCTTTGGTCGAGCGGCCCAACCCGCAATTCCAGAAGGAGCTGGGCGAGCCCGCTTTCTCGCCCGACGGCCGCTTCATCTATTTCAGCCGCAACACCACGCCGGGCAACAATTTCGAATATGCGCAGGATTCGAACCAGCAGGTGTTCGCGATCGAGCGCTACGAAGTGGCGACGGCCGAGCGCACCGGAATCGCCGGCGGCCCGGGCGGCGCCGTTCGCCCGACGCCCTCGCCCGACGGCCGCTACCTCGCCTACGTCCACCGCACCGGCGGTCGTTCGCGGCTGTTCGTGAAGGACCTGCAATCGGGCGCCGAGCGGCAGGTCTATGCCGATCTCGACCAGGATCTGCAGGAGACCTGGGCCGTGCACGGCGTCTATCCCAATATGGATTGGACGCCCGACAGCCAGGCGATCGTCTTCTGGGCGGGCGGCAAGCTGAGGCGCGTCAACCGCGACGGCAGCCAGGGCGCCGAAATCCCCTTCGCGGTGAACGACACACGCGTCGTCATCGATCCCCCCCGGCCGCAGGTCGAGGTCGCCCCGGCCAGCTTCTCCACGCGAGTGCCGCGCTTCGCCGCGGTTTCGCCGGACGGAACCCGGGTGGTCTACGAAACGCTCGGCCGGCTCTACATCCGCGATCTTTCCGGCGGCGCGCCCCGGCTGCTGACGCCGCAAGACGGCGACTTCCAGCTCTGGCCGGACTGGTCGCGCGACGGCCGCTCGATCGCCTTCGTTTCGTGGAACGACCAGCGCCTCGGCGAAATCCGGACGGTCGCGGCGGATGGATCGAACCTGCGCACGATCACCCAGCAGCCTGGCCATTATCGCCGCCCGCGCTTCTCGCCCGACGGCGGCCTCGTCGTTTTCGAACTCGGCGGCAGCGACGGATTGACCTCCAACCGCTGGTCCGCCCAGACCGGCATCTTCCGCATCCCCGCCGCGGGCGGCGCGATGACCCGGATCACCGGTGACGGCAGCGCGCCCCAGTTCGGCGCCGATCCGAGCCGCGTCTTCATCGAGGTGAACGAGGCGCAGAAGCGCAAGCTGATCAGCGTCGATCTGAACGGCGGCAACAGACGCGAACATGCCCAAGGCGAGATGGTCACCGGCTACGAGATTTCGCCGGACGGCCGCACGCTTGCGTTCCGCGAGAATTACAACCTCTTCGTCACCCCCTTCTTCGGCGGCGCCCGGGTGATGGACGTCTCCGCGCGCGGCGGCCAGCTGCCGATCACCCGCGTCACCACCAACGGCGCGGCCTATGCGAGCTGGACCCAGAACGGGGCGCGGCTCGCCTGGTCGCTCGGGCCGACGCTTTACGGGGCCAACATTGCCGACATGCTGCGCAGCGGCCCGGGCGGCACCTACACGGTGCCGACGGCCGGCACCTCGCTCGCCATGACCGTCCCCGCCGACACGCCAACGGGATGGACGGCGCTGGTCGGCGCGCGCGTCGTGACGATGAGCAACGCGCAAGGCGGGATCATCGACGACGGCGTCATCCTGATCGAGGGCAACCGCATCCGCCAGGTCGGCCCCCGCGCCGCCGTCGCCATCCCCGCCGGCGCGCGGCAGATCGACGTGACCGGCAAGACCATCATCCCGGGCCTGATCGACGGCCATGCCCACGGCGCGCAGGGGGAGGACGATCTCGTCCCGCAGCAAAACTGGTCGGCCATGTCGCACCTCGCCATGGGCGTCACCACGGTCCACGACCCGTCCAGCACCGCGACCGAAATCTTCGCCGCGGGCGAGCTGCAGCGCGCCGGCCTGATCCTCGCGCCGCGCACTTATTCCTCGGGCGAGATCGTCTATGGGGCGCGCAATCCGGGGCGTTATGCGCTGATCGATTCCTATGACGACGCGCTCGCCCATGTCCGGCGGCTCCGCATCGAGGGCGCCCATTCGATCAAGAATTACAACCAGCCCCGCCGCAACCAGCGCCAGCAGGTCGCCGCCGCCGCGCGGGCCGAGAATATCCTGGTCGTGCCCGAGGGCGGCTCGCTCTTCCAGATGGACGTGACCCTGATCCAGGACGGCAATTCGACGGTCGAGCACAATGTCCCGCAGCAGCGCTTCTACGAGGATCTGGTCAGCCTCTGGTCGCAGACCCAGGTGGGCAACAACCCGACCTTGGTCGTGACGTATGGCGGCCTCGCCGGCGATCCCTATTGGTCGCAGGCCGAGCCGGTCTGGCAACATCCCCTGCTCACCCGCCACACCCCGGCCAGCGAGCTGGCGGGCCGGGTCCGCGCCACCACCGCGCCGGCCGATCAATTCGTCGATCAGTATAGCGCGCGCGAATCGCACCGCCTCTCGGAGCGTGGCGTGCTGATCGCGATCGGCGGCCACGGCCAGCAGCCCGGCATGGCCGAGCATTGGGAGCTGTGGAGCCATGTCCGCGGCGGCGCCAGCCCGGTCGAGGCGCTGCGCCACGGCACCACCGATGCGGCGCGGCTCTACGGCTTTTCCGATATCGGCAGCCTCGAACCCGGCAAGCTCGCCGATCTCGTCGTGCTCGACGCCGATCCGACGGCCGACATCCGCAATTCCGACAATATCGAGATGGTGATGCTGAACGGCCGGCTCTACGACGCGGCGACGCTGAACGAGCGGGTCACCGGCAACCGGGTGCGCCAGCCTTATTATTGGGAGCAGGACGGCGGCGCCGGCGCTCCGCCGGCGACCACGGAGAGCAACGGCTACGACGAGGATTGATGCTCATCATTCGGTAACGCTTTTGGCGCATCCTCCCTCTCGATCGGGGGAAGGATCATGGCCGCAAGAGCCGAACAGCATGTGCCAAAGACGGCGGCGGCGAACGACGCGCCGCTGCGCTTCGTGGAGCAGCGATCCGAGGCACGCTACGAAGGGCTGGTCGATCGCGGCGCCCTCACCTTCCGGGGCGCCGATCATATCGTCAGGATCGTCAACATCTCCAGCCGGGGCACGATGATCGAAAGCGAACTGGAGCCGCGCCTCGGCGAAAGCGTCTCGATCCGCTTCGAAGGCTGCAGCCCGATCTACGCCTTCGTCCGCTGGGTCCGCGAGGGGAAGATCGGCCTCAATTTCGGGTGCGAACTGACGCTGGGTTAGCCTTAATCGCCACCCCGGACTTGATCCGAGGTCCATGAACACCGACTTCGCCGATCGGGCACCGCCGTGTTCATGGATGCCGGATCAAGTCCGGCATGACGGGAAGGCATTTCATGATCGATCTCTACACCTCGCCCACGCCGAACGGCTACAAGATCACCATCCTGCTCGAGGAACTGGGTCTCCCCTACGAGGTCCACGCCATCGACCTTTCCAGCGGCGCGCAGAAGCAGCCCTGGTTCACCGCGATCAACCCCAATGGCCGCATTCCCGCGATCGTCGACCGCGACAATGGGGATTTTCCGGTGTTCGAAAGCGGCGCGATCATGCTCTATCTCGCCGAGAAGACGGGGAAGCTGCTCCCCGCCGACGAGAAGGGCCGCAGCCGCGTCGTGCAGTGGCTGATGTTCCAGATGGGCGGGCTCGGGCCGATGATGGGCCAGGCCAACGTCTTCGCCCGCTATTTCCCGGAAGTGATCCCGGCCGCGATCGACCGCTACCGGCGCGAGAGCCGGCGCCTGCTCGAAGTGCTGAACGGGCGGCTGGCGGACAACGAATATCTGGCCGGCGACTATTCGATCGCCGACATCGCCAATTTCGCCTGGGCGCGGATCCACGAATGGCCGGGCGTCGAGATTGACGGGCTCGACCATCTCCAGCGCTGGCTCGACGCGATCGCCGCCCGCCCGGCCGTGCAGCGCGGCCTGCAGATCCCGCCGCGCCCGGAAGACACCGAGGTGCTGGTCGAGAAGGCGCGGACTCTGCTGATCTGACGCGCTATAGGCGCGGCCAAGGAGACTCAGCCCATGAACGAGATGACCAGCATTTCCGCGCAGCCGGCTTATTCGGAAGGCGTTTCCGCGCTGCTGAAGCGCAAGCCGCAGCTCTTCATCGGCGGCGAATGGGTGGATTCGACGGAGGGCAAGACCATCCCGGTCTACGACCCTTCGACCGGGCGTGAGATCGCGCGGATCGCCGACGCTTCGGACCAGGATTGCGACCGCGCCGTCGCCGCTGCCCGCACGGCGTTCGACGACGGCCGCTGGTCCGGCCTGCCCTCGGCCAAGCGCGAGCGGGCGATCATGAAGCTCGCCGAGCTGATCGAGGCCAACATCCAGCCTCTCGCCGAGCTGGAATCGATCGACAACGGCAAGCCGATGATGGCCTCGGCCGGCTACGACCTGCCGAAATGCGTCGAAACGCTGCGTTACGTCTCCGGCTGGGCGACCAAGCTTTCGGGCGAGCATATCGAGCCCTCCGGCATGCCCACCGGCTCCGTCCATGCCTATGTCCGGCGCGAGCCGGTCGGCGTCTGCGTGCAGATCGTGCCGTGGAACTTCCCCCTGATGATGGCCGTACAGAAGATCGCGCCCGCGCTCGCCGCCGGCTGCACGATCGTGCTGAAGCCCGCCGAGCAGACCCCGCTGACCGCGCTCCGCCTCGCCGACCTGATCGCCGAGGCCGGCATCCCGAAAGGGGTGGTCAACGTAATCACCGGCATGGGCGAGACGGCGGGCGACCGGCTGGTCCGTCATCCGGACGTCGACAAGGTCGCCTTCACCGGCTCGACCGAGGTCGGCAAGCTCATCAACCGCGCCGCCACCGACACGCTGAAGCGCGTGACGCTCGAGCTCGGCGGCAAATCGCCGGTCATCGTCCTGCCCGACGTCGACATCGGCAAGACCGCGGCCGGCGCCGCCCGCTCGATCTTCGCCAATTCGGGCCAGGTCTGCATCGCCGGCTCGCGGCTCTACGCGCACAAGGACGTGTTCGACGCGCTGCTGGAGGGCGTCGCTCAAGCCGCGGGCCAGTTCAAGGTCGGCCCCAGCCTCGCCCCCGACACGATCATGGGCCCGCTCGTTTCGACCGAGCAGCAGGAACGGGTGATGGACTTCATCGAGCAGGGCAGGAAGGCCGGCGCCTCGGTCTTCCACGGCGGCGACAGCCCTGGCGGCGACGGCTATTTCGTCAACCCCACCATCCTCGTCGACGTAAAGCCCGAAATGTCGGTGGTCCGCGAGGAGATTTTCGGCCCCGTCCTTTCCGCCCAGCGCTACGAGGACCTGGACGAGGTCGCCAAGGCGGCGAACGACACCACCTACGGCCTTGCCGCCTCGATCTGGACCCGCGACGTCTCCGCCATGCACAAGCTCGCCGCCAAGCTGCGCGCCGGCATGGTCTGGGGCAACGCGCCGGCGCTGGCCGACGTCACCCTGCCCTTCGGCGGCTACAAGCAATCGGGCTTCGG
>DATINU010000358.1:0-12216 GCA_035473955.1 Allosphingosinicella sp. | reverse complement strand
TCCGAAGCGGGGCGAGCGCGGGTGGAAAGGCGGGCGACACTGGCGCGATAGGCGGGATCGGCCTGCCAGAGGCGGAGCACGTCACGGGCCGAAGCTTCGTCGAGCGTGTCGAACAGCTCGAGCTGCGCCGACGCGGCCTCGCCCTCGGCGCCCGAGACGAGCGGGCCGCGGCTGGCGAGCAGAAGCAGGATCGCGGCGGCGCTCTCGCGCTCAATGCCGGCGGCTTTGAGCAGCAGGGCCGGGCCGCGGCCGCGCGGATCGGCGAGCACTTCCCAGGCCGCAGCATAATCGAGCGATGCGCGGGCACCGAGGCCGGCGATGAAGAAGGGCAGCATGCCTTCCGACAGGATCCGCGCGAGCAGCTCGCCGTCGAGCCGTTCAGCGGCGTGGAGGCGGCGGGCGAGGCGGACGGCGCGGGCTTCCAGGGTGGCGCCTTCGTCATAGGCGGCGATCAGGGCGCTGGCCGTCTCCTCGATCGCGGCGTCGACGGCGGCGACGTGATGCTGCTGGACGATATAGTGGCGCAGCGCGGCGGCGACCGTCCAGACGAGCTTGTGCTGCAGCTCGGCGGGCAGCTCGACCGCGCCCATGGCGGGTTCCTGGAAGCGGTCGAAGCGGCGGCTGCGCGCGATCACCAACTCCATGGCCTCGGCGGCGATCTCTTCGTCGCCATCGCGGACCAACACAAAGAGCAGCTCGTCGGAGCCGGCGGCGGGGGCATTTGCCTTCCAGTAACGATGCTCCTCGACCCGGCGGACCAGGACGTTGGAAAGATCGGCATCGCGCAGCGCGCCGGCGCGCTCGAGGATCGGCAGGGCGATCGGCACATGCGCGGAGGAGAGCGCGGCGTGGAGCGCGGCGTGGTCCTCGAAGCGCTCGGCGAGGCGGGCGCGCAGATCGTCTTCGAGGCCGTGGACCAGGCGGCTCAGCAGCGCCGCGGCGGTGAGGCGCTGCCATTCGGTGAGGCGGGCGCCGTCGGGCAGGAGCAGATCGGCCGCGGCCACGGCGAAGCGCTCGCGCGCCGCCGCCAAAAGCAGCCGCGCGGCGTCGCCCTGATTCCCCCGGTTGTTCGCTCCGGTTTCCGCCATGGCTTTCTCTTAGCGTTACAGGGTTAAGCGCTCGCTAATCCTGTCGCTGCGGCGAACCGTTATGCACGTCGCTCTGCGCCCAGAAGAATGAGGCCGCGGCGTAGGCGAACAAGGTCGCCAGGCCCGCCGCCCAGAGATCGGCGATCGCGAAGGGCAGCATCAGCCAGATCATTCCCTTGCGCTCGGCGAGCAGGATATGGCCCCGCGGCACCGCTTTCTCGGTCTCGACCGCCAGCGCGAACAGGAAGGCGAGCGTCATCACCGCGACCAGAATCATACCCCAGCCCTGAGTGGCGGCAAGGCGATGGCCGAGGATGACGAGCGCGGCGCCGGCCAGAAGCGGCAGCAAATAGGACCACCAGCTCTGCCGGCCGCTGTCCTGCATGCGCAGCCGGGCAAGCCGCGCCGCGGTGCCGTCGAGCGGGGTCGCGGCCAGGAGCTTGATCAGGCCGATCCAGTACCAGCCGACGTAGAAGGACGCCGCGCCCAGGCCGGTAAGCAGCGCGCCGCTGAGGCCGATAATCGCGGGCGAGACGCCCCCGGACATGAACAGAGCGGTGAAGAAACGCTCGATCGGGCCGAGCACCCAGTCCGACCAGCCGCGATGGCTCCCGTCGGCCTGCTCGACGATGCGGCGCTCGAGCGCGTCGAGATCGGCATCGCTGTCGAGGATCGCCACCGCGCCCTCCGCGGGGACGTGGCGCGCACCGGCCTGTAGCGCGCGACGGAGCAGCGTCGATTGCAAATCCCAGTCGCGCAGCATCGATGCGGTTTCGCGCACCATGGCGCCATCGATCCCGGCAAGCCCCGCCCAGCGCGCGCCCGCATCGATCCGCTCGTAAGGCTCGCCATAAGCCCCGTCGGGCACGGTCAGCACGGTGATGTCGTCGCCATCTGCGATGCGCGGATGCTGCGCGGCGGGCGCGACGGCGCCATCGCCGACGAGCAGGATCCGGTCATAGGGATCGACCAGTTCGGCCGCCTCCTCGGCACTGCGGGCGATCTCGATCGGCACGCGCTCGCGGCGGAGGCGAGCGAGCGCGGCGGACAGCTGGGCAGGCAGCCGTTCGACGAGGACGATCACCGGATTGCAGCCGGCGGCGGCGGCAAGGCGCGCCTGGCGTTCGATCACGGTGCGGCCGGCGAGCGGCAGCGTGGCGCGCAAATGGCCGGGTTCGCCCGATTCGTGATAGGCCGCGATCAGCGCTGCGAGCGCCACTTCAAATTCCCTCCGCTTGGGCGGACGGTAGCGGCGCGGAGCCGCGCTTGCAAAGCGGCTCGGCTTACCCTTGCGCGAATTCGTCGAGCGCGGCGGCGATCTTGCGCAGCACCGCCGGATCGCCCGGGGCTCCTTGCTGCGCTTCGTCCGAAAGCTCGATCAGGCCGGCCACGCCGAAGCTCGCGGCGATGCTCTTCAGCCGCGCGGCGGCGATCTGCCAATTGGCGTCGCAGCGCGAGCGGGACAAGAGGTCGAGCTGGCGCCGGGCGCTCTCCACGAACGCCTCCTTGAGCTCCGCCATCAGGCCGCTGTCATGGCCGACCGCGGCGGCGAGCGAGGCGTTCAGGGCTCCGGGATCGTAGGCCATGACGTGCGGATAGGGTGAGTTGAGTTAACGAGGCGTTTCTTCTTCGCGCCAAAATGGTACAATGCCTTATGAGCATGGGGGCAGAGCGCGCCGAAGCGCAGCAGCCGCAAAGCGGCGAGATCGGATATCTCAGCGAGGCGTCGTGGGAGGCCGAGGCCGATCCCTATGCCTATGAGGAAGAGGATAAGGCGGGTGGCGGCCTGGGCGCGAAGCTGCTGGCGGGCCTGCTGATTCTGCTCGGGCTCGGCTGGCTGGGAGCCTCGGGCTACGCGCTGAGCCTCGCCTGGCCGGGGCCTGACCTGCAGCTATGGACCGGTGTGATCGCGACGATCAGCGCGCCATTGATCCTGCTTGGGCTCGTCTGGCTAATCTTTGGACGGACTTCGCGGCGCGAGACCCGCCGGTTCACCGCCGCGGTGACGGCGATGCGCGATGAAAGCGCGGCGCTGGAAGCGCAACTCGCCAGCATGGCGGCGCGGCTCGCGGAAAATCGCACGGCTTTGAGCGAGGAAGCGGGCCGCCTGATGAACCTCGGCGACGAGGCATCGGAGCGGCTCGGCAAGGCGACCCAGGCGATCGCCCGCGAGACGGCGGAACTCGACCGCAAGGCGCAGGCGCTCGACACGGCGGCGGAAACGGCGCGGATCGATATCGGCGTGCTGATGAACGATTTGCCGCGCGCCGAGGAGCAGGCGCGCGCGGTCGCGGAATCGATGAAGCAGGCTGGGCTCGCCGCGCATGAGCAGGCCGGCGCGCTGGAGAGCCAACTCGCTGCGCTCACCGCGAAGGGCCGCGAGGCGGACGAGAATGTCGGCGGGGCGGCGCAGCGGCTCGGCGCGCATATCGCGCGGATCGAAAGCAGCGCGGGCGCCGCGTCCGAGCGGATGGACCAGGCGGCGGCACAGATGAACGCGGCGGTCGACGGTGCCATGGAGCGGGCGGCCGAATCGGTCGATCAGGCGCGCATGGGGCTCGAGACGCAGGGCCAGGCGATGCTGGCGATGATCGAGCAGAGCCGCGCCGCCTTCGAACAGGCCGGGGCGGAGACCACGCGAGGGCTTTCCGAACGGCTCGACATGGCCGGACAGAAGATCGAGATGCTGGCCGGGCGGCTGGCGACGCAGGACAAAGCGAGCCAGGCTTTGCTCGGCAATATCGCACGGCAGCTGGCCGAGCTCGACAGCCAGTTCGGCACGATCGGCGAAAGCGGCGAATCGCACGGCGCCAAGCTTAGCGAAGCGCTGACCGGCCTGCGCGATACCGCCGGCGCGCTCCATCAGGAGATCGAGCAGGGTCATGTCCAGGCCGAAAGCCTGACGGCGCGGGCGCAGGAGATGAATACGGCGTTGGGCGAGGTGATCCAGCGGCTGCGCGAGGACATGCCCCCCGCCATGGCCGGGATCGAGATCCAGGCCGAGCGCACCGCCGCTTCGGCCGAGACGGTGGTCGGCAAGATGGAGGCGATGCAGGCCGCAGCGGCGCTGGCGGCGGACAGCACCGCCGAGAGCGAGGCGAGCATCGCCCGCCAGCGCGAGACGCTTGACGCGTTGCTCGCGACCCTGCGCGAAAGCACGGCCGAGGCCGAAGCGAAGATGCGCGATCTGGGCACGGCCGCAACCGAGGCGGATGCCGCGTCCGCCAAGCTGGTAGCCGAGACCGGACCGGAGCTGATCGACGCGCTGGTCCGGGTCCGCGATGCGGCGGCGCAGGCGGCGAACCATGCCCGCGAGGCGATCGCCGCCGTCATTCCCGAAAGTGTCGCGGCTCTCGTTGCGGCGACCGAAAGCGCGGTGCGCGAGGCGGCAAGCGAGCCGGTGCAGGCGCAGGTCGAGGAGATCGGCACGGCCGCGCATATGGCGCTGGCGGCGGCGCGGGCGGCGAGCGAACGGCTCACGCGGCAATTGCTCACCATCGGCGAAACCGCGGCGGCGATCGAGGCGCGGATCGACGACGACCGGGCCGAGCGCGAGCAGCACGAAGCCGAGAATATGTCGCGGCGCGTCGCGCTGATCATCGACGGGCTCAATTCGACCGCGATCGACGTCACCAAGATCCTCTCCAACGAGGCCAGCGACGCGGCCTGGGCGGCCTATTTGAAGGGCGACCGCGGCGTCTTCACCCGCCGCGCGGTGCGGCTGCTCGATTCGGGCGAGGCGCGCGAGATCCTGCGCCATTACGAGGACGAGCCCGATTTCCGCGATCAGGTGAACCGCTACATCCATGACTTCGAAGCAATGCTGCGCCGCGTCCTCGCCGACCGCGACGGCACCGCGCTCAGCGTTACCCTGCTCTCGTCGGACATGGGCAAGCTCTACGTCGCGCTCGCCCAGGCGATCGACCGGATCCGGCGCTAAACTCTCCACCGTCATGCTGAACTTGATCAGCACCCATGAACACGGGTCTCCGCGCTCCTGACACGACGGTGTTCATGGATCCTGACTTTCGTCAGGATGACGCGAAAGGCGTCAGTTCAGCCAGTCGAGATCGGCGACGGTCACCCAGCCGAAGACGTAATTGGCAACGTAGAGCGCGGTCAGCAGCGCACCGACGATCGCCGCGCGCAGCAGAGCGCGGGGCAGGCTGAAGCTATGCGGCGCGCTCTCGGCATGGCCGGCCTGCGCGGTCTCACCTGCCTCCTCCGAAGTGCGCACGCCGAAGGGGAGTACCAGGAACAGGCTCAACGTCCAGAACAGGACGAAGATGGCGAGGATCGAGGTGACCCGCATCAGACCCGGACGATCAGGACGCTGACCACGGGCTTCTTGCCGGTCCATTCGGTGGCACGGCGGCGCACGGCGAGGCGGACGGCCTCGCGCAGCTGCTCTTCCTTGCCGCTGCTGCGCGCCACGGCGTCGGCGGCCGCCCGGCATGCTTCTTCGAGAAAGGCTTCGCGGTCCTCCTCGACCGGAATGCCTTGCAGGTCGAGCTCGACCTCTCCCTGCAAGCGATCCCGATCGTCGAGCGCGACGGCGACCGAGATCAGGCCGGCAATCGCGGCGCGGCGGCGCTCGTTCATGGTGTTGCCGTCCGCCGGCAGGATTATGTCGCCGTCTAAGATAAGCCGCCCAACTCGCTCTTCCGAAAGCTTTTCCGGGCCATTGGGTGCGAGACGGATCAGATCGCCATTCTTCTGGACGATGCCATGCGGAATCCCGCGCGCGCGCGCGAAGCGGGCCTGCTCGAACATGTGGCGATACTCGCCATGGACGGGAACGATGATCTCGGGACGGATCCAGTCGTACATGGCGGCAAGCTCGGGACGGCCGGGATGGCCGGAGACATGCACCGGCGCCTGCTTGTCGGTGATCATCTCGATCCCCCTGGCGGCCAGCTCGTTCTGGATGCGGCCGATGGCGATCTCGTTGCCGGGGATCTGCTTCGAGGAGAAAACGACAAGATCGCCGGCGGAAAGGCTCAATTTGTGCTGATCGAAGGCGATGCGGGCCAAAGCCGCGCGAGGTTCACCCTGCCCGCCCGTGGCAATGATCATGACCTCGCGCCTGGGCAGCCGCATCGCCTCGTCGAAATCAACAGTCTCTGGAAAATCAGTGAGATAGCCGACGCTCTTCGAAACGCTTAGGATCCGGTCGAGGCTGCGACCGGCGACACAGACGCGCCGTCCCGTGTCCTGCGCGACATGGCCGAGCGTCTTGAGCCGCGCCGCATTGGAGGCGAAGGTGGTAACCAGCACCCGCCCCTCGGCGCCGGAGATCACATCGTCGAGGCCTTTGCGGACGCCGAGCTCCGAGCCTGACGGCGCATCCTGGAAGACATTGGTCGAATCGCAGACAAGGGCGAGCACGCCCGCGTCGCCGATCGCGCGCAACTCAGCTTCGGTCGAGGGGTCGCCCAGCTGCGGGGTGTCGTCGAGCTTCCAGTCGCCGGTGTGGAAGATGCGGCCATAGGGCGTGTCGATCAGCAGCGCATTGCCTTCGGGGATCGAATGGGCGAGCGGGATATAACGGAAACCGAACGGGCCGAGTCGGAAATCGCCCTCCATCTCGACCGTCTCGAGCTTGACCCGCCCGGTCAGCCCCTCCTCCTCCAGCTTCCCGGCGATCAGCCCGGCGGTGAAGGGCGTTGCATAGAGCGGCACGCCGAGATCGTGGGCGAGATAGGGAATCGCGCCAATATGATCCTCGTGACCGTGGGTGAGGACGATGCCGAGCAGGTCCTTGCGCCTTTCCTCGATGAAGGCGAGATCGGGGAGGACCAATTCGACGCCCGGATAAGCGGGATCGGCGAAGGTCAGGCCGAGATCGACCATCACCCATTTGCCTTCGCAGCCGTAGAGATTGACGTTCATTCCGATCTCGCCCGAGCCGCCGAGCGCGAGAAAGAGCAGTTCCTTGCCTGGTGTCATGACGTCACGCGGTTCCGGTCCGCGCATAAAGCATTGCCAGGCCCTGGATGGTGAGATCGCCCTCGATCGCGTCGAAGACCTCGGTATGGGTGTCGAACAGGGTCGCGAGACCGCCCGTGGCGATGACGCGCACCGGACGCCCGATCTCCGCCCTGGTGCGCGCGACCAGCCCTTCGATCATCGCGACATAGCCCCAGTAGATGCCGATATGCATCTGCTCCTCGGTGGTACGGCCGATCACCGAGAGATTGCCCTTCGGCGCCTCCATCGCGATCCGGGGCAGCCTCGCCGCGGCGGCGACGAGCGCATCCAGCGAAAGATTGATGCCCGGCGCGATGATCCCGCCCTTATAGGCGCCCGAATAATCGACCACGTCGAAGGTGGTCGCGGTGCCGAAATCGATGACGATCAGGTCGCCGCCGTGGATGGCGTGCGCGGCGATGACGTTGAGCACCCGGTCGGCGCCCACCGTCTTCGGATCGGCGACGTCGAGCTCGATCCCCCATTCCACCGGCGGCTCGCCCGCCACGAGCGGCTCCACGCCGAAATATTTCGAGGCGAGCACTTCGAGATTGTGGAGCGCGCGCGGCACCACGGTGCCGATGATGACGGCGGAAACGTCGGCCCGCGTGAAGCCCTCCAGCTCGAGCAACTGATGCAGCCAGACCGCATATTGATCGGCGGTGCGCCGGGCATCGGTCGCGATCCGCCAGCGGGCACGGATCACCCCGTCCTCGACCAACGCGAAGACCAGATTGGTGTTGCCGGCGTCGATGGCGAGCAGCATGGCGCGTTCCTAGCCTTGCGGGGCCGCCATGGCGAGCGCTAAGCCGAGGCCATGTACGGACCCTGCCCTCCCGGCCATTTCACCGCGCATGGCGGCACGGACGATTTCCAGATGCTCCGCGCCGGACGCCGCTATCGCGTGACGCAGGACTTTACCGATTATGACGGCGTCCTTCACCCGGTCGGGGAAAGCTGGACCTATCTCGGCCACAACTTCGTGCCCTACCATGACGGGCTGTCGCTGTTCGTCTCGCTCGATGGCGCGCAGGAATGGCAGATCCGCCTCAGCTGGCGCGGCGAGGATCAGGCACACATCATCGACCATCTGCCCGATTATCTGGAGCCCGGATGATAGGTTTCCGCGCTGTGGCCTTCGAGCTCGTCGCGATAGAAATAGACCGGACGCAGATCGCCTGATGCGTAACGGGAGGCCTGATCGTTGAAATGCGGCGAGGCGGGATCGCCGCTTTCCCCGCCGGCGGTGACCGCCCACGCGCGGAGGCGCGGGCCGAACTCCACCACCGCGACGAAGCTGTTGCCGCTGGTCCCGTACCAGCGACGCGTGCCGGGATAGGAACGCGCCGCGAAGGAGGCGAGCGAGCCCCAGCGCGCGGAACCGAATGGCACTGGGATGCTCGGGCGGCTGTCGTCGAAGGTCTGGACGATCGCCGCGTCGTTGCGCTGGAAACGGTTCACCTCGCCCCAGGCGATCCGCCAGCCCCCCCAATCGCGCTCCATCCGATCAACCGCGCGCACGAGCGCGTCCAGCTTTTCACGGTCACTGAGCGCCCGCATCGCTTCCCACATATTGCCATGACGAGGGCGCCTGCGGCCCGCCAGCGTCCAAAGCTCCTCGCCCCAGTAGCTGGCGAGTGTCGTCCCCTGCGAGTCGAGGGACCAGCGATCGTTCCAGGCGCGAAGCATGCCTACCGGTCCCCGCAGCTTTGCCCACAGCGGATCGGTGTCCGGATATGCCATCAGCGCCTCGGCGGCGGCGGGAATTTCAGCTGTGAAAAACGGCATCCAGGGATCGTAGGCGATTTGCCGCAAATCCTCCGGCGTCAGCGCGCGGGCGCGGTCGAGCAGGGTGACGGCATGGTCGCCCCGGGGATTGGCGCCGGCCGTGTCCATGTAGCGCGGGAAATCGGCCTGGCGCGGGCTATCGGCGCCGGCGGCGCGCCAAGGCGCGTCATTGGCGTTGTAGAGCCAGTGGGTGCGCGGATCGCGGACCGTGGGGAGCGCGGCGACCGGCGTCAAACCGCGCCAGTCGGTGGCGGGATCGCTGCCGTCGACCGGATCGCGATAGTCGAAGCGGTCGTCGCGGACCGGCACGAACTGGGGATGGAGGTAGGCGATATGGCCGTCGGCATCGGCGTAGACGGTGTCGTTGGAGCTGTTGGCCTGGAGCGCGGCGACCCGCATATAGCCGGCAAAATCGCGCGCCTTGGTACGCAGCCAGCTTTGTTGCAGCGCCTCCACCGGACGGTGCATCAGCGCCATCGCGATCCAGCGCTCGCCGTCGGCGCGGACGATGGGGCCGTGGTGGGTGCGATAGGCGGTGAAGTCGCGGCGGGCGAGGCGGCCGTCCGGTTGGCGATAAGCGATCGAGATCGTGCTGGCCCGCACCGGGCGGAGGCCGCGGCCGTAGCGATAGGAGATGCGGTTGCCGTGCCGGACGATCGTTTCGGTGAACTCGTCGACCGAATCGACGCCGCTCGACGTGTGCATCCAGCCGGCCCGATCGTTGAAGCCCTGATAGATGAAGAACTGGCCCCAGGTGGAGGCACCGTAGGCGTGCAGCCCCTCCCCGCTTTCCATGCCGAGCTCCGAACGGAAGAAGAAGCTGGTATGCGGGTTGATCAGCAGCAGCGCGTGGCCGTCGCGGGTCAGGGGCGGGGCGACGGCGATGCCATTGGAGCCGCGCGGGTCCCGCTCGGGCGGCGCGGAGGCGGCGTGGCGCTCGCCATAGAAAGCGGCGAGCTGCGCCAGATCGACCCGCTCGATGTCGCCGCCGATACTGCCTTCGGTGAAGGACAGCGCCATCCAGGGCTCGAACTGCCGGATCACACGCGGGCGGACCTCGGGATGGGCGGCGAGATAATAGTTCAGCCCGTTCGCCCAGGCGTCCATCAGCGCGCGCAGCCAAACCGGGCTGCGGCGATAGGAGAGTTGCAGCTGCACGGGATCGATCCAGAGGCGTTGACGCAGGTCCTGCCAAATCGCCTGCTCGCCCTCCGCCTCGGCGGTACGGCCGAGCGCGGTCAGCAGATTGGCTTCGATGCGGGGAAAATCGTCCTCGGCCTGGGCGTAGATCGCGCCGAATACGGCATCGGCGTCGGTCTGGCCCCGAACATGGGCGATGCCCCAATCGTCGCGGGTGATCGTCACCCGCGCCGCCTGCGCATTGCCGCGCGCCATCTGGAGGGTGAGTGCCGGTGCCGCGGCGGGGGCGAGCAGGAGGGCCAAAGCGGCGAGTGTGCGAAAGATCATGCGGACCTCATAGCAGGAAGACGTCGCCGGCGTGGATGATGTGAATCGCGCCATCGGCCGTGCGCAGGCGCAGCGCCCCGGTGTCGTCGAGCCCGTCGAACAGGCCGTCGCCTTCGCTGGTGGAAAGCGGGGTGCCCTTGGGATGCGCGGCGGCGCGCCAGGCATCGAGGATCGGCGCGTGTCCTTCACGGCGCCAGCGGGCGAGCCAGCGGGCGAAAATTTCGGTGAGCGTTTCGACGAAGCTGCCGGGCTCCGGCGCCGCGCCGGCCAACGCTCTTACGCTGGTCGACGCGCGGCCGGGCAATTCGGGATGGTGGGCGAGATTGACGCCGAACCCCACGATCACCGCGTTGAGCTGCCTTTCGAGCAATATGCCGGCGAGCTTGGCGCCATCGGCGGTGAGGTCGTTGGGCCATTTGATCCGGACCTTCCCAGCGTAGAGCGATACCGCCTCGTGCAGCGCCACGGCGGCGAGCAAAGCGAGGGTCGGCGCGGGCGGGTCCTCGGCCTGCAGGCGGACGAGTGTGGAAGCATAGAGATTACCCGGTGGCGAAACCCAGGACCGTCCCTGGCGCCCGCGTCCGCTCCCCTGCCGGCCTGCGCGCAACCAGAGCCCCTCCAGGGCACCCTCGCGCGCGAGCGCGGCGACGTCGTCGTTGGTGGAGCCCGTCGCTTCGACGTGGCGGATCAGAACAGCGCCATCGCCGCGTTGCGGGTCGCGGCTTCGAGGACGGGAATGGCGAGGTAGCCGAGCGGCGACACGAACACGGCCGAGGCCAGGATCAGGCCGGCGCCGACCGGCTCGCGCGCTTCGGCGAAGGCCGGCGCGGGATCGTCGAAATACATCTTCTTGACGATCATGATGTAGTAGAAGGCACCGATCACCGAGGTAGCGATCGCGACCGCCGCCAGCCAGGTCAGGTTTGCCTCGACCGCCGCGCTGAACACCAGGAATTTCGGCCAGAAACCGAAGAGCGGCGGGATGCCCGCAAGGCTGAACATGAACATCGCCATGGCGAGTGCGAGCCAGGGCCGGGTGCGCGAAAGGCCGGCGAGCGATTCGATGGTCTCGGCCGGCTGCCCGTTCGCGTCACGCATCCGCAGCACGACGAGGAAGGCGCCGAGGGTCATCGCAACGTAGACGGTCATGTAGAACAGCACCGAGGCGACGCCCGCGACGCCCGAAGCGGCGAGGCCGACGAGCGCGAAGCCGACATTGTTGATCGAGCTGTAGGCGAGCAGGCGCTTGATGTTGCGCTGGCCGATCGCGGCGACGCCGCCGAGCACGGTCGAGGCCAGAGCGGCGAAGATCACGATCTGCCGCCAGGCCTCGGTCGCCGGGCCCATCGCCTCGACAGAAACCCGGGTCAGCAGCGCCATGGCGGCGACCTTGGGGGCCGAGGCGAAGAAGGCAGCGACGGGCGTCGGCGCCCCTTCGTAGACGTCCGGCGTCCACATGTGGAACGGCACCGCGCTGACCTTGAAGGCGAGGCCGGCGAGGACGAAGACGATGCCGAACAACTCGCCGGTCGAGATGCCGTTGCCGAGCGCCGCGGCGATGCCGCCGAACAGGGTCGTGCCGCTGAAGCCGTAGAGCAGCGAAATGCCGTAGAGCAGGATGCCGCTGGCGAGCGCGCCGAGCACGAAATATTCGAGGCCCGCCTCCGCGGAACGCGCGTCGCTGCGCTGGAAGCTGGCGAGCACGTAGGCGGCGAGGCTGTTGAGCTCGAGGCCGACATAGAGGGTGAGCAGGTCGGAGGCGCTGACCATGATCGACATGCCCGCGGCGGCGAACAGGATCAGCACCGGATATTCGGCGCGATAATCCCGGTCCCGGCCGAACCAGCTCCGCGCCATCAGCATGGCGATGGCGGCGCCGGCATAGATGACCAGCTTGGCGAAG
>DATINU010000357.1:0-1793 GCA_035473955.1 Allosphingosinicella sp. | reverse complement strand
GTCCGCCGCATGCTTCGCGAACTCCAGCCTGGCGATCGCCCGATTTTGCACCTCGTCCGGTCCGTCCGCGAGCCGCAGCGTCCGGATCCCCGCCCAGCTCGCCGCCAGCGCGAAATCCTGGCTCACGCCCGCGCCGCCATGCGCCTGCACGGCGTCGTCGATGATCCTGAGCGCCATGTTCGGCGCATAGACCTTGATCATCGCGATTTCGGCCTGGGCGGCCTTGTTGCCGGCCTTGTCCATCAAATCCGCGGCCTTGAGGCACAACAGCCGCGACATATCGATATCGATCCTCGCGGCGGCGACGCGCTGCTCCCAGATGCTGTGCTCCATCAGTCTTTTGCCGAACGCGACCCGGCTCTGCAGCCGCAACACCATCGCCTTCAGCGCCTCTTCGGCCGCGCCGATCGTGCGCATGCAGTGGTGGATGCGCCCCGGCCCCAATCGCCCCTGCGCGATCTCGAAGCCGCGCCCTTCGCCGAGCAGCAGGTTCGCCGCCGGCACGCGCACGTCCTTCAGCTCGATCTCCATATGGCCGTGCGGTGCGTCGTCGAAGCCGTAGACGGTCAGCGCCCGCTCGACGGTCAGCCCCGGCGCGTCGAGCGGCACCAGGATCATCGATTGCTGCCGGTGCTTGTCGGCGCTCCGGTCGGTCTTTCCCATCAGGATCGCGACCTTGCAGCGCGGATCGCCCGCGCCCGAGGACCACCATTTGCGGCCGTTGACCACATAGTCGTCGCCGTCCCGCGCGATGTCGCATTCGATATTGGTCGCGTCGGACGAAGCCACCGCCGGCTCGGTCATCAGGAAGGCGGAACGGATCTCCCCGTTCATCAGCGGCTGCAGCCACTCTTCCTTCTGCTCGCGCGTGCCGTAGCGGTGCAGCACCTCCATATTGCCGGTGTCGGGCGCCGAGCAGTTGAACACTTCGCTCGACCAGAGCAGCCGCCCCATCTCCTCGGCGCAAAGCGCATATTCGAGGTTGGAAAGCTGTGTCCCCTCGAATTCGAAGCTCTCGTCGACATGCTGCAGCGCCCCGCCCGGGGGCATGAACAAATTCCACAGGCCTTCCGCCTTGGCGACGGGTTTCAGCTCCTCGATCACCGGGATCGGTTGCCACCGGTCCCCCTCGTTCAGCCCCGACTTGTAATCCCCGTTGCGCGGCCGAATCCGAGTCTCGATGAAGTCCTTCACCCGGTCCCGGTAAAAAGCCTGCCGTTCCGTAAGGTCAAAATCCATGCGGCTGGTGCCCCTTCATGCGGCGGTGCGGAAATTTACCGGCCTCGCTGCCAGAAACGGCGGTTTTGCGCCAGAGGCAGCGGTTCTTCAGGGGGCTTTGCGGGGGTCCTCGCCGAAACGGTTCGGGCCGGCCGTGCCTTTGCGGGCGAGCAATACGCCCAGGGCGGCGAGCGCCGCGAAGGTCAGCGGCCCGGTCACGATGGCCGCCGCCCACGGATAGGCCGGCGCGAGCACCGTCCCCGGCGCGAACTGGAAGGTGGTGGGCATTTGCCAGATACCGAAGACCAGAAAGGGCAGCGGCAGCAGCCCCCACGCCCCGGACCGGCCGCAATCGTGCAGCCGCCGGCTTACCGCCGCGGCCAGCAGCAGCACGGCGATTCCCTGGGAAATCGCGAACGGCAGCCAGAGCCCCTCCACGCGCGTGAAAATCTCGGCGAAGGCCCGGCGGGCCGCCTCGTCGCCATGCTTGCCGGCCTCCATCGCCCGCAGCATCCCCGCCATGACCGCCGCCTGCGCGAGCACGGCGTTGACGACATAGACCAGGGCGACGGTGC
>DATINU010000356.1:0-4247 GCA_035473955.1 Allosphingosinicella sp. | reverse complement strand
GTATTCGGCAGGTAGGTGACCTCCTTCGGGTCGATATAATCGGTCAGCATCGGCTGCTTGGGGTCGGCGATGTTGACCCGGCGAACCGCGACCGTGACGATCTCCGCGCCCGAGGCTTCCACCGCGGCCGCATTCTGCTCGAAGCTCTGATATTTGCCGGTGCCCACGATCAGCCGCGAGCTGAAGGTACTGCCGGCGACCGTCCAGGTGTCTGCCATGCTCAACCGCCTCCGACGAAGGTGACGATCTCGAAGGCGTCGCCGTCCTCGATCGCGACCTCGGCGAGGGTCGAGCGCGGCACGATCTCCAGGTTGCGCTCGACCGCGACCTTGGCGGGCTCGAGGCCGAGCTCCAGCGCCAGCGCGGCGACGCTGAGTCCGAGGCGGACGCGCCGCTGCTCGCCATTGACCGTGATCGAAATGGTGCCGTCGTTCGTCATCAACTGCCTTTGCGCTCGCGGATGCCGCGTCATATAGGGCGAGGCCATGGCTTCGCCACCTCTGATCTACGTGCTGAACGGGCCGAACCTCAACCTGCTCGGGGTTCGCGAGCCGGAAATCTACGGCGCGGACACGCTCGACGACATTGCCGGTCGGCTGGGGGACAAGGCGAAGGCGCTCGGCCTCGCCATCGACATGCGTCAGTCCAACCACGAGGGCCATCTGATCGATTGGCTGCACGAGGCGCAGGCCGCGGGCGCCAAGGCGGTGCTGCTTAACGCCGGCGGCTACAGCCATACGTCCGTGGCGCTGCATGACGCGGTGAAGGCGGTGAACGTGCCGGTGATCGAGGTCCATCTTTCGAATCCGCAAGCGCGCGAAAGCTTCCGCCGGCGCTCGCTGATCGCGTCGGCGGCGAAGGGAACAATCACCGGCTTCGGAGCGCTCGGCTATGAGCTTGCTCTGGACGCGGCCGCCCGTCTCTGACAGACGGCACCGCTTAATAGGGGAAGAATAAAAATGGCCGAGAAGACCGGTTCCGACGGGGGGATGCGAGTCGATACCGAGCTGGTGAAGAAGCTCGCCAAGATGCTCGACGAGAACGACCTCAGCGAGATCGAGGTCGAGGACGGCGACCGCAAGATCGTGGTCAAGCGCAAGCTCGGCTTCGCGCCCGCCGCCGCGGCCGCGCCGGCCCCTGCCCCAGCCGCCGCACCTGCCTCAGCGCCGGCGCCCCCGCCTGCGCCGGCGGCGCAGAAGGATCCTGCCGATCATCCGGGTGCGGTGAAATCGCCGATGGTCGGCACGGTCTTCCTCTCAGCCGAGCCGGGCGCGGCGCCCTTCGTCGCCCCGGGCACGCGGGTTGAGGAAGGCGACACCCTATTGATCATCGAGGCGATGAAGGTGATGAACCCGATCACGGCCCCGAAGGCGGGCGTCGTGAAAGAAGTCCTCGTCCAGGACGCCCAGCCGGTGGAGTATGAGCAGCCGCTGGCGATCATCGAATAATGGCGATCCAGAAGGTCCTCATCGCCAATCGCGGCGAGATCGCGCTCCGCATTCACCGGGCCTGTCACGAAATGGGCATCAAGACGGTCGCGGTCCATTCGACCGCCGACACCGAGGCGATGCACGTCCGGCTCGCCGACGAGGCGATCTGCATCGGCCCGCCGCCCGCGGCCGATTCCTATCTGAACATCCCGGCGATCATCTCGGCGGCGGAGATCAGCCATGCCGACGCGATCCATCCGGGCTACGGCTTCCTTAGCGAAAATGCCCGCTTCGCCGAGATCGTCGAAACGCACGACATCGTCTGGATCGGCCCCAAGCCCGAACATATCCGCACGATGGGCGACAAGATCCAGGCCAAGCTCACCGCCGCGAAGCTCGGCCTGCCGCTCGTTCCGGGCTCCGATGGCCCGGTCGAGGGGATCGAGGAAGCCCGCAAGGTCGCCGCCGAGACCGGCTATCCGCTGATCGTCAAGGCCGCCTCGGGGGGCGGCGGGCGCGGCATGAAGGTGGTGACGAGCGAGGATCAGCTCGAAACCCAGATGATGCAGGCCCGCAGCGAAGCCAAGGCCGCCTTCGGCGACGACACCGTCTATATCGAGAAATATCTGGGCGACCCGCGCCATATCGAATTCCAGGTGTTCGGCGACGGCAAGGGCAATGCGATCCATCTCGGCGAGCGCGACTGCTCGCTGCAGCGCCGGCACCAGAAGGTGCTGGAAGAGGCCCCCTCCCCCGTCATCACGCCCGAGGAGCGCGAGCGGATGGGCGGGATCGTTTCGAAGGCGATGGCCGAAATGGGCTATCGGGGCGCCGGCACGATCGAATTCCTCTGGGAAGGCGGCGAATTCTACTTCATCGAGATGAATACGCGCCTGCAGGTCGAGCATCCGGTCACGGAGGCGATTACCGGTCTCGATCTCGTCCGCGAGCAGATCCGCATCGCCGACGGCCATCCGCTGACTTTGCGCCAGCAGGACGTCCAGTTCCGCGGCCATGCCATGGAATGCCGGATCAATGCCGAGGACCCGCAGACCTTTGCCCCCTCGCCCGGCACGGTGAAGCAATATCACGCGCCCGGCGGTATGAACGTCCGCGTCGATAGCGGCCTCTACGCCGGCTACAAGGTGCCGCCTTATTACGATTCCATGATCGCCAAGCTGATCGTTCACGGCACGACGCGGGCCGGGGCGATGCGCCGCCTGCGCCGCGCCTTACAGGAATTCGTGATCGAGGGGATGAAAACCACGATCCCTTTGCATCAGAAGCTGATCGAGGACCCCGAATTCCAGGAGGGGAAATATACGATCAAGTGGCTGGAGGAATGGCTTGCGCGCGAAGGCGGCCAGGGCTCGTGACTCGCTGAGCGGCCCGGCTTATGGATGAGCCGTCGCCACGGGGGAGCCATTCATGATCAGCTTGATCGTCATAGCCGTCATCGTCGTCCTGCTCCTGCTCTGGGGCGTCGCCATCTACAATGCGCTCGTGCGCTTCCGGGCGCTGGTCAAGGAGGGCTTTAGCGGGATCACCGTGCAGCTCCGCCGCCGCGCCGACCTGATCCCCAATCTGGTCAGCACGGTCGAAGGCTATGCCACCCACGAGCGCGAGACGCTGAATCAGGTGATCGCGCATCGCGGCGACGCGACCGCGGCCCAAGGCGTGGCGGCGACCGCCCAGGCGGACAATGCCTTCTCCGGCATGCTCGGGCGCCTGCTCGCGGTGGCCGAGGCCTATCCGGACCTCAAGGCCAATGCGAACTTCCAGCAGCTCCAAGGCGAGCTTTCCGAGATCGAGGAGAATCTGCAGAGCGCGCGGCGCTACTACAACGCCACGGTCCGCGATCTG
Organism: Allosphingosinicella sp.; assembly: GCA_035473955.1. Taxonomy (GTDB): domain Bacteria; phylum Pseudomonadota; class Alphaproteobacteria; order Sphingomonadales; family Sphingomonadaceae; genus Allosphingosinicella. The sequence goes on along the minus strand of DATINU010000356.1, from coordinate 954 downwards.
AATACCAAGATCCAGTCCTTCCCCAACGTGCTGATCGCCCGCCCGATGGGCTTCACCGAAGAGGAATTCTACGAAGACGGCGACGCCTCGATCCAGAGCGCGCCGGTCGTGAAGTTCGGCGCGCCGAAGGCCTGAGGGCGTGGTGGCGCATCGTCCGCTCTTCGCGCTGCTGCTGACGGCGCTGCTCGTGCTCGTGCCGGGCTCGAGCCTGGCGCAGAAGGACGACAAGCCTGACGACGGTCAGCGCTTCGACGTCGTTCAGCCGGAGCTTCCCGTCTATGGCGAGCGGATCATTTCCTATCTTAGCGACGTCATTATCGCCCGGGACGGTTCGTTCGAGGTGACCGAGACGATCCGGGTGAATGCCGAAGGAAACAGGATCCAGCGCGGCATCTATCGTGACTTCCCGACCCGCTACAATAATAACGGGCGCCGCGTCCGCGTCGGTTTCGAGGTCCGCGGCGTCGAGCGCGACGGCCAGGCCGAGCGCTGGCGGACCGAGAATGTCGGCAACGGCGTCCGCATCTGGATCGGGGACGAGAACGTCATGCTGCCGCGCGGCCAGCACAGCTACGTGATCCGCTTCCACACCACCCGTCAGCTCGGCTTCTTCGAGGGCTATGACGAAATCTACTGGAACGTGACGGGCAATGGCTGGCTGTTCCCGATCGACATGGCCGAGGCGCGCATCCATCTGCCGAGCGCGCGTCCGTTCGGCCAGCGCTCCATCTATACCGGCCCCGCCGGTTCGACGGACTCCTATGGCGAGGTGGTTTCAGAGCGGCCCGGCGAAATCCATTTCCGCACCACTCGCGCGCTCGGCCCCGAGGAAGGCTTCACCATCGCGGTCGCCTTCCCCAAGGGCGTGGTCGACCCGCCGCCGCCGCGCTCCACCTCCAGCCTGTGGCTGGAGGCCTATGGGCCGATCTGGGCGGGCATCGCGGCTCTGGCAGC
>DATINU010000355.1:0-8668 GCA_035473955.1 Allosphingosinicella sp. | reverse complement strand
CCGGTTGCGGAAGCGAACCACTTCGTCCGGCGGGATCTGGAAATCGGGCTGCGAGGCGGCGATCAACGCGAAACGCTGGTCGATGTCGCTGCCCGTGATCACTTCGCCATTGACGATCGCGGTCGCCTTGCGGACGCCCGGATCCTGCTGGCCGACGACGGTAACGTTCGCAGGAATGTCGATCTGTCCGGTGGGCGCCGAACCTTGCGCCGCCGCGACCACGGACAAAAGGGACGCGACCGACAGGATCGCAGCCCTTGGCAACCAACCGAGCTTCATCATTCCTCCAACGAAAGCAGGCATTTCCCCTGCGCCAGGCTTGCTGAACGGCAGCTTAGCGCATCCAAAGGGGGTCTCTCTAGCGCCCCAGATTGCGGAGCGCCACCCGGAACAAGAAGGTGTTGCCGCGCCTGGCGTCGCCGCTCGGCTCATAGTCGCGCCGCCAGGTTATGCCGAGCTCGATGCAATCGTCGTCGTAGAGGATGCCGAGCCGGTGGCGGACGGGATCGAAGCCGTCGGCAATGGAGAGCGGATCCTCGTTGCGGTCGGTGAGATCGATCACGGTCGAGCCGAAGATCGACCAGTAGCGGGCGAAATGAACGCGCCCGCCGAGCCTGATCTCCTCGCGATCGCGCAGATCCTCGATCGCGGGATCGATGTTCCGGTCGAGCCGCAAATAGCCGATCGTGAGATAGGTCTGGCGGCCGCCGATCGTCGCGTCGATCTCGTTGCGGCGGAGCGCGAGGCTCTGCTTGTCGATCCGGAAGCGATGACTGAGATTCACGATCCGGCCGACGCGCACCGTGGTGCGCCCGACGATATCGGAGAAACGGCCCGAAAGGCCGGTGCCGGGGGGAAGGATGGAGGGCTGGCGGTCGAGCCGGTAGCTCTGCCCGACATTGGTGCGCATCGAGACCCCGGGCAAATCGATTGCCCAGTCGAAGCCGTAGGTGGCGCGCACCCCGTCCTCCCAGCGGTCGTAGCCGGGGAAGCGGTTCAGCGCGAACAGGTTGGAATCCTCGAGGTCGACGGCGCGCGCGTCTTCGTTCGGAATGTCGATATTCTCGGTCGGCGGCGAGGCGACGAACTGCAGCCGCGGGGTGAAACGCTGCGTGCCGTTCATGAAGACCCCGATGAACGGCCATTTGAGATCGGCCGCGACCGCGCCGATGAAGCGCCCGCTCCAGCCTTCCCGGCCGCGATAGCTGACGGTCTGGGTCAGCAAAGTGTCGTTGGCATGATAGACGTCGCCGCGGGCATAAGCGGTCAGCACCAGCTCCTGGCCGAGGCCGGTGAGCAGCCGCCGGTCCCAGCGCGCGCCGGCGAAGGCGCGCTGGCTGTCCTGTCCCTCGGGCCGGACGATCGAAAGCGTGTTCGCCTGCAATTCGAAGCGGCCGCCGAGCCAGGGATCGTCCATCCGCCAGCGCGCGTCGATCGCCGGGATGGCGATCGGCTGCATGCCCTCGACATCGGTCGCGCGCAGACCCTGAAAGGCCCAGCCGGCAATCGAGATATAACTGTTGTCGGTGATCCGCTCGGCGTCGATGAACGAGCGCAGCCGGTCGTCGCGCGAAATGTCGTAGCGGCGCATGAAGGTGCGATCGGTAACATAGCGGCCGTGCGCGGTGATCGTCCAGGTCGGACTCAGCACGAAGCGGCCATTGGCTTCGATATAGGCGCGCAGCCCGTCGTCGCGCGGCGTGTTCGGCGGCGCGTTGACCGGCAGGCGCGAACCATGGGTGACGTAGCCGCGCACCTGGAACGCTCCCAGCGAGGTCAATTGCCGATATTCGCCCTGCAGCATCGGCAACACATCCGTATAAACATGCGGCGTGATCGTGACGTCGCGATTGGTGCCGATCCGGAGATAATAAGGCACGGCCAGCTCGAGCCCGTTCGATTTGCTGATGCTGATATCGGGGACGAGGATGCCGCTGCTGCCCCCCTGGCTGCCGTCCGGGTGCGAAAGGCCGGGCAGGCCGATGATCGGCATCCCGAACAGATTCAAAGTCGCGCCCCGGTAGCGGATGCGGTGGCGGATCGGATCGTGGACGACGCGGACCGCGGTAATCGTCCAGGTCGGCTCCTTGGGGCAGCCCTCCGGCGTGGTCACCGCGCAGCCGGTATAGGCGGCGCGATAGAGCGTGGTGTAGCCGTTGTTCCGCTCGGCCCGCTCGGCGGCGAGGCGGCCGCCGTCGGCGAGGACGAGCAGCAGATTCTCGATCACGCCGTCCTTCAGGCTGTCTTCCAGCACGGCGCTGTCGGCATAGGCTATGTCGCCGCCCGGGCTGGCGACGCGCAAATTGCCGGTGGCGCGGACCTCGCCGGTCGTCCGGTTCCAAGAGACGCTGTCGGCGCGGAGGTTGTAGCCCTCGCGGGTCATCCGCACCTCGCCGGTGGCGGTCACCGTCTCGTTGCTCTCTTCGTAGACCAGCTGATCGGCGCTGAACGCGACCTCGGCCGGCGCGTCGGCCCTGGCCGTCGCGACCGGGTCGACGGCGGGATCGGGTGGGGGCGGGGTTTCCTGGGCGAAGGCCAAACCGGGGGCGCCAAGCAGCAGCGGCAGCGCGGTCCAGCAGATCGATCGAAACGTCTTCACAATTGAGCTGCCCACACCGACGCGACGGGCCAGCCTATTGCACCGGAGGCCGCTCCCTGCAATGGCGCGGTCATATTAGCCGGGAGACCCTGCTGTGATCACTGTCAAATTCGCCGCCAAGCGGCCAAGCGGCGCCTACGCGCTCGCTATTCCCGTGCGGGGCGAAGACATGCTGCACGATCGGCTCGAGGGACTGGACGAGGCGGCGCGCAAGCTCGCCGTCCGCGCCGCCGACGCGCAACGCTTCGAGCGCGAGACCGCGGCGGTCGCCGAGGCCTTCGTCAGCGAGGGCGATACCGTGCGGCGGCTGGTGCTGATCGGCATGGGCGGCGCCCAGGCGGACGACGCATTGTACGAGCGGGTCGGCGGCGCGCTGACCGCGAAATTGCTGACCTCGGGCGAGACCAAAGCGGTGATCGACCTGAACGGCCTGAAGCTCAGCGCGCGTGACGCCGCGCGGATCGGCTTCGGCGCCGCCGCCCGCAGCTGGCGGCACGACGTCTACCGCACCAAGCTCGGCCGCAAGCAAAAGCCGACGCTGACCGAGCTGGTGATCGTCGGCGCCCCGTCCGGCTCCGATCAGGAATGGGCCCATCAGGCGGCCGTGCTGGAAGGGCTCAACCTCACCCGCACCCTGGTCAGCGAGCCGCCCAACGTCATCTATCCGGAGACGTTCGTCGACCGGTGCCGCAAGGCGATGGAAAAGGACGGCGTCGAATTCGAGGTGCTTGACGAAAAGGCGATGAAGAAGCTCGGCATGGGCGCCCTGCTCGGCGTCGCCCAGGGCTCGGTCCGCCCGCCGCGGCTGCTGGTGATGCGCTGGAACGGCGGTAAATCCTCGCAGAAGCCGGTCCTGTTCATCGGCAAGGGCATCACCTTCGATACCGGCGGCATCTCGATCAAGCCCGCCGCCGGCATGGAATCGATGAAATGGGACATGGGCGGCGCCGGCGCGGTCGCGGGGCTGATGAAGGCCGTCGCCAGCCGCAAGGCCAAGGTCAACGTGATGGGCGTCTGCGCGCTCGCCGAGAACATGCCGGACGGCAATGCCCAGCGGCCCAGCGACATCGTTACCTCCATGTCGGGTCAGACGATCGAGGTCATCAACACCGACGCGGAGGGGCGCCTCGTCCTCGCCGACGCGATGACCTGGGCGCAGCGCGACGCCAAGCCCAAGGTGATGGTCGATCTCGCGACGCTCACCGGCGCCATGGTGATCAGCCTCGGCCACGAATATGCCGGCATGTTCGCGAACGACGACGGCCTCGCCGACGGCCTGTTCAAGGCCGGCGCGGCGAGCGGCGACAAGCTCTGGCGGATGCCGATGGGCGAGGCCTATGACAAGATCATGGATTCGACGATTGCCGACATGCGCAACAGCGCCCAGCGCGAGGGCGGCTCGATCACCGCCGCCTGCTTCCTGCAGCGCTTCGTCGAGGAGGGCGTGAAATGGGCGCATCTCGACATTGCCGGCATGGCCTGGTCCGACAAGGCCAGCCACCTCTACGACAAGGGGGCGACCGGCTTCGGCGTGGCGTTGCTCGACCGCTATCTGGCGGACAATCACGAGAAGTAACCGACAAAGAGGGGGGGAAAGACATGCGCATCCTGACCATCGCGGCCCTCGCAGCGGCTCTCGCCGCGGCACCGGCCTCGGCCGCGGACCTTTCCGGGCGCTACGTCGCCGAAGGCTCCTGCCCGGCGCCCAACAGCGCCTATCGCGGCACGCTCACCATCCGCAGCGAGGGTCTCTTCCACACCCTGAACTGGCAGGTCGGCGACGAGACGATCGTCGGCACGGGCATGGAGCATGACGGCCGGATGGTGATCGAATTCCGCTTCGCCAGCGGCCAGAGCGGCCTGATGGACATGAATTTGAGCGGCGGCGTCTGGCGCGGCAATTGGGCCGTGCATGGCAGCAATCTGCTCTGCAGCGAAACCTGGGTGCCGATGTCCTGATCGGCCGCCTTGCCCTTGTCGCACGCCGTAGCTAGGGGACCGCGCGACAATCCCCTCAATACGGAGCTTCAGCAGGCCATGGCCGAGCGCACCTTTTCGATCATCAAGCCCGACGCCACCAGGCGCAACCTCACCGGCGCGGTCACCCGGATGCTGGAGGAGGGCGGCCTGCGCGTCGTCGCCTCGAAGCGGATCCGGATGACGAAGGAGCAGGCCGAGGGCTTTTACGGCGTCCATCGCGAGCGGCCCTTCTTCAACGACCTCGTCGCCTTCATGACCTCGGGCCCCGTGGTCGTGCAGGTGCTGGAAGGCGAGAATGCCGTCCTGCGCAATCGCGAGATCATGGGCGCGACCAACCCGGAAAATGCCGACGAGGGCACGATCCGCAAGGTCCACGCCGAATCGATCGAGGCGAACAGCGTCCATGGCTCGGACAGCGACGAGAATGCCGCGATCGAGATCGACTTCTTCTTCAGGCCCGACGAAATCGTCGGCTAAGCGCCAGCGCCCCGCACCATCCCGCACAATTCTTCACCGCGCCGGACAAAGACTCACCGGCGCGGCGAGAATTTGCGCTTAAAGATGGCGGGTAGATGCTTGTAAACAAGCGCAATTTCTAACATCCTGCGAAGCCGGGGAGGATGGCGGCATCCGACCTTTTCGATGACAACGGCTCGAAGGGAGGGCGGATATGCATCCGCGCGGCAGGATCCTTTTGCTTCTCGACCGCACCGCGGTCCTGTTCATCGGCCTCGGTGCCGGGCTGGTGATCGCCTTCTCCTTCGTCGGCGGCGGCGAGGGCAGGGGCGGCGAGGCCCAGGCGGTCTCCCCGCCGCCTGCGCAGGCCGTCCGCGCCGTCGGGCCCGGCGAGATTCCCGCGCCGCGCCTGGCCCGGGCCTTCGCCGAACGGCGCCGCGTCCAGATCGGCGTGTTCGGCGACAGCTTCGGGGACGGCGTCTGGGCCGGGCTTTATAACAAGCTGCGCAGCGACCCGCGCTTCGAGGTCCGCCAGTATAGCGAGCGCTCGACCGGCTTCACCCGCTACCGCAGCCTCAACATCCTGAGCGACGTTCGCGCCAAGCTCGACCGGCAGCCGGTCGATATCGCCGTCCTCTCCTTCGGCGCCAACGATACGCAGGGCATTTTCGAGGACGGCCACGGCAATGCCTATATGAGCGATGGCTGGCAGCGGATCGTGAGCGGGCGGGTGGGCGACGTAGTCGGGCTGCTGCGCGAGCGCGGCGCGACCGTCTATTGGGTCGGGTTGCCGCGGATGCGCGATCCGGCCTTCGACGCCGACATCCAGCAGATGAACCGCTTCTACGCTGAGCGGATGGCGGCGCTCGACGTGCCCTATATCGACACCGTGCCGATGACGGTGGACGCGAACGGGGACTATGCGCCCTATCTGCCGCTCGAGCCGGGCCGCAGCGAGCGGCAGGCGGCGCGGACCAATGACGGCATCCACATGACCATTCCCGGTTACATTCACCTGGTGGGCGGCCTTTCCGACCGCTTCCGCGAGGCCGCCGACCGGGCCGAGGCCAATGCCGCGCCGGCCAATGCCGCCGCCGGAGCCGCCGGCTGATGCTGGCCTTGCTCGCCGCCTTGGCGACGGCCGCGCCGGCGAGCTGTACCGAACGGCTCTGCGGGAGCGCGGTACTGGCCCCCGTCTTCGCGAAGCTGGCGCAGGGCGCGCCGGTTCACATTCTCCAGCTCGGCGACAGCCACACGGCGGGCGACGCGATCACCGGTGCCTGGCGCGCGCGCCTGCAGGCCCGCTACGGCCAAGGCGGCCGCGGCGTGCTGGCGGCGGGGCGGCCCTATGCCGGTTACCTTACCTGGGGGGTCACCGCCGCGCAAAGCGGCGGCTGGCGGGTGAGCGGCCTGCTGCGCCAGACCGGCGCGGCCCTCGGCCTGGCGGGCTTCACCCAGACGGCGCGCGCGGCCGGCGAGACGCTGACCCTCGCCGCGGACGGGCCGGAGCAGATGTTCGACCGCCTGATCGTCTGCGCGGCGACCGGCCCGAACGCCGGCGAGATCACCCTGCGGCTCGGAGAAGCGGCGATGAACTGGCCGCTGGGCGCACCAGCAGACAGGCCCGAGTGCCGGGCACTGGACAGCGAGGCGCCCGCGTCCTTGGCCTCGATCGTGACGCTGGACGATGCGCCGGTCGGCATCACCTCGATGGCCGTGTTCCGCCGCTCGGGCGGCTTGAGCCTCTCCAACCTCGGCACCGTTGGCGCCCAGCTCGTCCATTTCGGGCGGGCCGACGATGCCGTGCTCCAGGCCGAATTCGCCGCCTACCGGCCGGACCTGGTCGTCCTCGCCTTCGGCACCAACGAAGGCTTTTCGGGCACGGCGGACGGCGCCGAGGCGGCGCTGCGCACGCAGGTCGTCCGGCTTCGGGCGATGAGCGATGCGCCGATTCTGCTGCTCGGGGCGCCCGACGCGGCGGGGCAGGGAAGAGCGGGCCAGGCCTGCGGCGGCGGCTGGGCCTCGCCCGCCTTGCTAGGCCAGATCCGCGAGCGACAGCGGCGCACGGCGCGCGCGCTCGGCCTGGCTTATTGGGATTGGGCGGCGGCGATGGGCGGGCGCTGCGCCGCGTCGCGCTGGGTCCGCGCCGGGCTGATGCGCGGCGATCATGTCCATTTCACGCGCGAGGGCGGGGCGCGGATCGCCGCCTTGCTCGATGCCGCCTTCATGCGGGAGGCGCGGCTCGACGCCGCCTTTATGGGGGAGGCGCGTTGATGCTGTTCCCGACGCTCACCTTCGGCCTGTTCTTCCTCGCCGTTTACACCGGCGCCTGGGCGCTTCGCGGCTCGAACGAGTGGCGCAAGATCTTCCTGCTGGTCGCTTCCTGGATCTTCTACGGCTGGTGGGACACGCGCTTCGTGCTGCTGCTGATCGCCAGCGGCCTGCTGAACTGGGGCACGGCGCGGTTGATTCTGGCGGCGGAGGGACGGCCGGGCCTCAGGAAAGCCTGGCTGGCGGCGGGGATCGCGGCGAACCTCTCGATCCTCGGCTTCTTCAAATATTACGGTTTCTTCATGGTGCAGATCGAAGGCGCGCTGCACGGCATCGGCTGGCAGCGCGACCTCGCCATCATGCAGGTGATCCTCCCGGTGGGCGTCTCCTTCTTCACCTTCCAGGGGATGAGCTACGTCATCGACATCTATCGCCGCCGGACCGGGCCGGCGCGCCTGCTCGACATGACCTTGCTGATGAGCTTCTTCCCGCACCTCGTCGCCGGGCCGATCGTCCGCGCGTCGCACCTGATCCCGCAATTCCGCGCGGTGCCGAAGCTCGACCGCGGCATGGCCGCGATGGGGCTCGCTTTGATCGTCTGGGGGCTGTTCAAGAAGGCGGTGATCGCCAACGAGCTCGCCACCGGGCTTGTCGATCCCATCTTCTTCGATCCCGCCGCGCACAGCGGCCTCGACGTCGCGGCGGCCGCTTATGGCTATGCGGTCCAGATCTATTGCGATTTCTCCGCCTATAGCGACATGGCGGTCGGGCTCGCGGCCCTGCTCGGCTACCGCTTCCCGCACAATTTCAACCAGCCCTATCGCGCGGCGTCGCTGCGGGATTTCTGGCGGCGCTGGCATATCAGCCTGTCGAGCTGGCTGCGCGACTATCTCTACGTTTCGCTCGGCGGCTCGCGCTTCGGGCTGAAGCGGCTTTGCTTCGCCCTGCTGGCGACGATGCTGCTGGGCGGCTTCTGGCACGGGGCGAGCTGGACCTTCGTCCTCTGGGGCGCGCTGCACGGCGGGGTGCTCGCGGCGGAGCGGCTCTGGCGCGAATACCGGCCCAAAGGCTGGCGAGAATTGCCGGACTGGGCGGGGACCCTGCTCACCTTCCACATCGTCCTGCTCGGCTGGATCTTTTTCCGCGCCGCCGAGTTCGGCATCGCCACGGCCTTCCTGGCCGGCTTGGTCACCGCCGGCGCGCCGGCGCTGCTGACCCCGCTGCTGCTGGCGCTGATCCTGCTTGGCCTCAGCTTCCACTTCGCGCCGGCCGACATGCTTCGCCGCGTCGCGCTCAGGGTTCGCGCGCTGCCGGCCCCGGCGGTCGGCTTCGCCACCGGCGCGCTGATCCTGGTCGTCGACG
>DATINU010000354.1:0-2400 GCA_035473955.1 Allosphingosinicella sp. | reverse complement strand
AGGCGCTGGCCCCGGAGGACGACATCGTCCGGCTGGGGGCGATTTCGGCGATTGTCGCGGAAGCCGGGCCGCAGGCAGCGATCGCGGCCCTGCAGCGGACGCTGGCCGAGCGACCCGGCTGGGGCGAGGGTCACGCGCAACTGGCGCGATTGCTCTGGGCGTCGGGCGAGCGCGAGACCTTTGCCCGCTCGTTCGAGGACGCGGTCGCCGCCGCGCCGCGAGATATCAACCTTTGGGGCAAGTATCTGGCCAGCCTGGTGTTCGCGCAGCGCTCCGAGGATGTGCTGGCCGTCCTCGGCCGTGCGCGCCTGGCGGCCGGTGCGCATCCGATGTTCGATCTCTACGAGGCCAATGCCGAGGACGATCTCGGCCACCGGGCGGCCGCGGCGCGGCTGTTCGACGCGCTGGCGCCGCTCAACGATCCGATGGTCGCCCTCTATCGCCTGCGTCATCTGCTGCGTGCGCGCCGAGACCGGGAGGCGGCGATGCTGGCGGAGCGCTGGGCGGCCACCGCCTACGGCGCGCAATTCCTGCCCTATCTCTCGCTCGTCTGGCGGCTGACCGGCGATCCGCGCTGGCAATGGCTGGAGGGGGACGAGCGGTTGATCGGCGTCTACGATCTCGGCGAGGCGGTGGGGCCGCTCGGCGAGCTGGCGGAACGTCTACGCGCGCTGCACGTCACCAGCGGCCAGCCGCTCGACCAGTCGGTGCGCGGCGGCACGCAGGCGGAGTATATCCTGACGCGGGTCGGGCCTGAATTCCGCGCCCTTCGCGCGGCTCTGGTCGCGGCCGTCGAGCGCCATATCGCGCAGCTGCCGCCGGATCCGGCCCATCCGGTGCTGGCGCCGCCGCGCGGCCGGCCGGTGCGCCTGTCCGGCTCCTGGTCGGTCAGGCTGGGCGGCGCCGGCCACCATGTCAGCCATGTCCATCCGGGCGGCTGGTTCAGCTCGGCTTTCTACGTCGCGCTGCCCGAGGCGGAGATGGGCGGCCCGGACCATGCGGGCTGGCTCGCGCTCGGCGAGCGGCCGGGGGAGCTCGGCCTGGACCTGCCGCCGATCCGGCTGGTCGAGCCGAAGCCCGGCCGCCTCGTCCTCTTCCCGTCGACCATGTGGCACGGCACGCGCCCGTTCGGCGCCGGCGAGCGCCTGAGCGTCGCCTTCGACGTCGCGCGGCCGCGCTAGCGCGCGCCCTCAGGCCGTGAGCTTCAGCGCGCCGTCGCCCTCGTCGACGTTGACGGTCTGCCCGTCATGCACGTCGCCGCGCAGGATCGCGTCGGCGAGCGGGTCCTGCAGATATTTCTGCACCGCGCGCTTCAGGGGGCGGGCGCCGTACACGGGATCGTAGCCGACCCGGCCGAGCCAGGCGCGGGCGCCGTCGGTCAGCGCGAGCGCGATCTTGCGGTCCTTCAGCAGGGCCTGGACGCGGGCGATCTGGATGTCGACGATCGGACCCATATGCTCGGCCGCGAGCCGGTGGAAAAGGATGATCTCGTCGAGCCGGTTGAGAAATTCGGGGCGGAAATGGGCGCGGACCACCTCCATCACCTGCGGCTCGACCTCGTCGACGCTCTGGCCGTCGGCGAGGCCGGTGAGGAACTGGCTGCCGAGGTTCGAAGTGAGGATGATGATCGTGTTGGTGAAATCGGCGACACGGCCCTGGCCGTCGGTCAGGCGGCCGTCGTCGAGCACCCGGAGGAGGATGTTGAAGACGTCGGCATGGGCCTTCTCGACCTCGTCGAAGAGCACGACCTGATAGGGCCGCCGCCGCACCGCCTCGGTCAGCACGCCGCCTTCCTCATAGCCGACATAGCCCGGCGGGGCGCCAATCAGCCGGGCGACGCTGTGCTTTTCCATGAATTCGGACATGTCGATGCGGACCATCGCATGGGGATCGTCGAACAGGAATTCGGCGAGCGCGCGGGTCAGCTCGGTCTTGCCGACGCCGGTCGGGCCGAGGAAGAGGAAGCTGCCGAGCGGCCGGTTCGGATCCTGCAGCCCGGCGCGGGCGCGGCGCACCGCGCGGCTCACCGCCTCGACGGCCTCCTGCTGACCGATCACGCGCTTGCCCAGCGCCTCTTCCATGGCGAGCAATTTTTCGCGCTCGCCTTCGAGCATTCGCTCCATCGGGATCCCGGTCCAGCGGGCCACGACCGAGGCGATATCTTCGCTGGTCACCTCCTCGCGCAGCATCGCGCTGCCGGAGACGGCCGCCGCTTCCTCCAGCTGCTTCTCCAGCGCCGGGATGCGGCCATATTGCAGCTCGCCGGCCTTGTCGAGGTCGCCCGAACGCTGCGCCTGTTCAAGCTCCAGGCGCGCCGCGTCGAGCTGTTCCTTGATCTTGGCCTCGCCGGCGATCTTGTCCTTCTCGGCCCGCCAGCGCGTGGTCAGCGCGGCCGATTGC
>DATINU010000353.1:0-1791 GCA_035473955.1 Allosphingosinicella sp. | reverse complement strand
TTGGGCTAGGGGCTGCCGTCCCTCCCGGAGTAGCCCGATGCGTTTCCTTGCTTTCGCTTTCGCCATGACCCTCGCCGGCTGCACGGTTTCCGCGCCCGAGGAGCAGGCCGGGCCGCGCGAGGTGGCGCCGGTGCTGGCGGGGGCGGATGCGGTGGACACGCGGACCTACGCGCAGCCGCAGGTGGCGCGGGTGACGCACGTCGCGCTCGATCTGGATGCCGACTTCGCGAGCCACCGGATGGCGGGGACGGCGACGCTCGATGTCCAGGCGGCCGAGGGCGCGCAGGAGATCGTCCTCGACGACAAGGGTCTCGAGATCGAAAGCGTGACCGATGCGGGCGGCGCGGCGCTCCCCTATCAGGTCGGCGCGAACGATCCGCAAAAAGGCGCCCCGCTGACCATCCGGCTTCGTCCGGAGGGCGGCACGGGCGCCGCGGCCCGGCAGATCAAGATTCGCTACCGCTCGGCGCCGGACGCGGCCGCGCTGCAATGGCTGACGCCCGAGCAGACCGCGGGCGGGCGGCATCCGTATTTGTTCAGCCAGGGCCAGGCGATCCTCAACCGGACCTGGATCCCGACCCAGGACAGCCCCGGCATCCGCCAGACCTGGGAGGCGCGGATCACCGCGCCGGCGCCCTTGAAGGTGGTAATGTCTGGCGAGCGGCTGACGCCCGAGGGCGAGGATGCCGGTGAGGGCAGGCGGGCGTACCGCTTCCGGATGACGCATCCGGTCGCGCCTTACCTCATCGCGATCGCGGCGGGGGACATCGCGTTTCGCGAGCTGGGCCCGCGCACCGGCGTCTGGACCGAGCCCGCCATGCTCGAGCGGGCGGCGAGCGAGCTGCAGGATACCGAGCGGATGGTCGAGGCGGCGGAGCGGCTCTACGGCCCCTATCGCTGGGGGCGCTACGACGTGATCGTGCTGCCGCCGAGCTTCCCTTACGGGGGCATGGAGAATCCGACGCTGACCTTCCTGACGCCGACCTTCATCGCCGGCGACAAGAGCCTGGTCGGGCTGGTCGCGCACGAGCTGGCGCACAGCTGGTCGGGCAATCTGGTGACCAACGCGGTCTGGTCGGACAGCTGGCTGAACGAGGGCTTCACCTCCTATTTCGAGAACCGGATCATGGAGGCGCTCTACGGGCCCGGCCGCGCGGGCCAGGAGCAGGCCCTCTCCTGGGCCGACATGGAGAGCGCGTTCCAGGAAGAGGGGCGGACCTCGCCCAACACGCGCCTGCACAGCAGCGACGATCCCGACGCGGGCGCGGGCGGCATCGTCTACGACAAGGGCGCGGCCTTCCTGCGCACGATCGAGCGGGTTGTCGGGCGCGAGCGGTTCGACGCGTACCTCCGCTCCTATTTCGACCGGCACGCCTTCCAGCCGATGACCTCGGCCCGCTTCCTCGCCGACCTGCGCGCGAACCTGATCCGCGGCGACCGGGCGCTGGAGCAGAGGCTCGAGCTCGACCGCTGGGTCTATCAGCCGGGCCTGCCGGACAATGCCGCGCGGCCCGACCCGGCGGCCTTCGCCCAGGTCGACCAAGCGGTGACCGCGTTCAACGCCGGCGGGCCGGCGCGTGCAGTGCCCTATCAGGGCTGGAACTGGGCGGAGCGGGTGCGCTTCATCAAGGCGCTGGAGCGGCGGCAGACCGACGCGCGGCTTGCCGAGCTGGACCGGACCTTCGGCCTTTCGGAGAGCGGCAATTCGGAGGTGCTCTACGTCTGGCTGCGGCTCGGCATCGCCAATCGCTACGACCCCGTCGTGCCGGCGACCGAACGCTTCCTGCTCGC
>DATINU010000352.1:0-5360 GCA_035473955.1 Allosphingosinicella sp. | reverse complement strand
CAACCAGATCTGGGGCAATGCCGGGGCCAACACGCTCTCCGGCGGGGACGGGAACGATCTCCTGTTCGGCTTCGGCGGCAACGATACGCTGGTCGGCGACGCGGGGTCCGACCAGATGTTCGGCGGCACGGGCGACGATCTCTTCCTTGCCAATTCGGGCGACCAGATTTTCGAAACCGCGGGCGAAGGCTTCGACATCGTCGTGGTCTCGAGCGGAAACTACCTTCTCAACAACGTCGCTTCGATCGAACTGATCACCACCGGCTGGGCCGACGGCCTGGTAACCGGGATCGTCATCAATGGTAATGATCAGGCCCAGCAGATCTGGGGCAACAACGCGGCAAATTTCCTTGGCGGCGGCGGCGGGGACGATACCCTGTTCGGCTTCGGCGGCAACGACACGCTCTCTGGCGATGCCGGCAACGACGTCATGTTCGGCGGCGCGGGCAATGACGAATATCTGGGCGGACTCGGCGACGACACTTACTTCGTCGACGGCGCCGCCGATCTCGCCATCGAGGTGGCGGGGGAAGGCAATGACGTGCTCGCCTCCTCCGTCGATTATGCGCTCTCGCAGGGCGCCTCGATCGAATTGATGACCACCGGCTTCATCGGCGGCACCGGCACGCTCAACCTCACCGGCAGCGACCTCGACAACCAGATCTGGGGCAATAACGGCACCAACGCTTTGGCCGGCCTGCAGGGCAATGACGCCCTGTTCGGCTTCGGCGGCAACGATCGGCTCGACGGCGGGCTCGGCTTCGATCTGCTGGTCGGCGACGACGGGCAGGACAATTTCGTCTTCGCCTCGACGCTCGGCCCCAACAATATCGACACGATCGCCGATTTCGTCGTCGCGGACGACACCATCCTGCTCGACGACGCGGTCTTCGCCGCGCTCGGCCTCGGCGCGCTCAACCCCAATGCCTTCGTGGTCGGCGCCACGGCGGCCGATGCCGACGATCGGATCATCTACAACAGCGCCACCGGCAACCTCTTCTACGATGCCGACGGCAGTGGCGTCGGCGCCCAGATCCAGATCGCCGCGCTGACCGGCAATCCGGTCCTGACCGCGAGCGACTTCATGGTGATCTGATCCGCGGTCTTGCGACGGGGTCGCCGGCGATGTCGGCGATCCCGGCGTTTTCCTCGCAAGGCGTGGAATGGACCGTCGCCATCCATTCGCTCCGAAAACCCACGCTTCTCAATAAATTGACCCCTGTTTGATCGCCCGCTACCGTCTCTCCCCCGCGGACCCCAAAATGGAGGATGATGTGGTCACCATCACCGGCACGAACAATGACGAGACGCTCATTGGGACAGGGGGCGCGGATATCATCGAGGGCTTGGGCGGCAACGACACGCTCTACGGCATGGGCGCCGACGATGTGATGCGCGGCGGGACCGGCGATGACACCATGTTCGTCGACAGTGCCGGGGATTCGGTCGCCGAGCTCGCCGGCGAGGGCAATGACGTGGTCGCGTCATCGGTAAGCTGGACGCTGACCGCCGGCGCCTCTGTCGAACTGCTGACTACCGGCTGGATCGACGGCACCACCATCGTCAACCTCATCGGCAACGAACTCAGCCAGCATATCTGGGGCAACAACGCCGGCAACGGGCTTACGGGCGGCGGCGGCGACGACACTTTATTCGGCTTTGGCGGCAACGATTCCTTGGTCGGCGGCGAAGGCAATGACGTGATGTTCGGCGGTGCCGGCGACGACCAGTTGCGCGGCGGCCGGGATGACGACACCTATTTCCTCGACGACCCCGGGGACAAGATCGTCGAGGCCTTTGGCGAAGGTGCCCATGACGTTGCCGCGGCGGGGTTCGACTATCACATGGTTGGCGGCCAGGTCGAATTGCTGACCACGGGCTGGATCGGCGGCACCGCCACGATCGCGCTGAGTTCTGACGGGCAGCACAACGAAATCTGGGGCAATAACGGGATCAATGCCTTGGGCGGCGGCAGCGGCAACGACGCCCTGTTCGGCTTCGGCGGCGACGACCGGCTCGACGGCGGCAAGGACGCCGACATGCTGTTTGGCGGAAGCGGGCAGGACGTCTTCGTCTTCGGCATCGACGCCTCGACCGGCGCCCAGTCGGATGACATCTTCGATTTCGATGTCGCCGACGATACGATCGAACTCGACGACGGGAAATTCGGCGCCCTGCCGGCCGGCGCGCTCAGCGCAGGCTCCTTCGTTCTTGGTACCGCCGCCGCCGACGCCGACGATCATATCATCTACGATTCTGCGACGGGCGACGTGTTTTACGATTTCGATGGCACCGGCAGCACCGCGGCCGTCCTGCTCTTCTCGGTCACCCCGGGCACCGCCCTCACCGCCGCCGATTTCATCGTGGTCTGAAGCGGCTCAGTCGCGGCGAAAGCCGAAGCGGTTGGCCGGGCCGCGCGCGATCCCGGCCGGCGGGTTTTGCCAGGGCGACGGCGCCGCCGCGACCAAGGTCAGCGTGCCGCCACGTGGCAGCGAAAAGGCCTGGCCGAGCGTGAGTTCGGGCTCGCCCGCCACGCCCGAAATCGAGACGCGCAGCCTGAGCCGCCCCGCCCACACGCATTCGACATCGTGCGGGCAGCGGCTGTCCTCGGCCACCGCGAGCGGCCTGACGCCAAGCTCGCCGAGCCGCGCCGTCTCGCCGAGCCGCGCCGTCACCACGCCAGGCGCCGCGAACTGCGCCGCGACGCTCTCATTGTAGCGCCGCACCTCCTCGCTCTGCGGCTCGCCCGGCGGCGCGGAGCCCGGCGCCGGAGCGACGCAGGCGGCCAGGGTCAAAAGCAGCGGAATCGCGCGCATCATTCTTCCTCCCCCTCTTCGCCCCAACCGGTGCGGTGGCAGATAGCGCCCATGAACTGACGCTCTGGCTCGCTCGGCGGAAGATGGCTCTCCCGTTCCTCCCCGCGCGCGTCGCGAACCGCGCCGTCGGCGCCATATTCCGCCGTTTCGAGCGCGCGATAGCGGCCGCTCCGGCAATCGATCTCGAGCAGGGCGAGACCCCAGCGGGCGCCCGCCCCGGCATCGGGCATGTCGCCGCGGATCCGGATCCTGACGAGATCGCCGTCGCGCCGGGTCGCGCTTTCATCGACCGAAATGATCGCGTTCCTCTCCCGGTGCACCTCGATCCAGTCGCCCCGCACCCATTCGGCCGGCGGCGCCTGCATCGCGATGAGCATGACAAGGATCACAGCAAGGCGACCACGGCAAAGCCGCCGACCAGCGCGATCAGGACCAGCCAGCCGACCAGGTTCATGCGCTTTTCGATAAAGGCCTGCACCGGCTCGCCATAACGTTTCAGCAGGAAGGCGATCAGGAAAAAGCGCGCCGCGCGCGTGATGGTCGCGAGCAGCACGAACAGGCCGAAATTGAAGCCGGCAATGCCGCTGGCGATGGTGACGAGCTTGAACGGGATCGGGGTGAAGCCCTTGATCAGGATGATCCACGCCCCCCATTCGCGATAGGTCTCGCGGAAGCCCTCGATCCCGTCGCTCATCCCGTAGAGCCGGATCAGCCACTGGCCGACGCTCTCGTAGAGGAACATGCCGATCGCATAGCCGGCCATCCCGCCCAGCACCGAGGCGATCGTGCAGATCGCCGCGATCCGGTAGGCCTGCTCCCGGCGCGCGAGCACCATCGGCACGACCATCACGTCGGGCGGGATCGGGAAGAAGGAGGATTCGGCGAACGAGACAAGCGCGAGCGTCCGGTCCGCGTGCCGGTGCGCCGCCATGCGGAGCGTCCAGTCGTAGAGCTTTCTAAACACAAAATCCCCGGCCGTGGATCGGTCCGGGCGGCTTAGCGGGCGCCGGGGGCGGAGGCTAGTCCGCGATCGAACGGAGCGGCTTGCGCTTGAGCCGCGCCTTGAGCTCGCTCAGCGTCACGGCCTCCACCGCCGCCGCCTTGTCCGCCGCGGCCGCGATGCGGCCGAGATGGCCCAGCACCTGCTTGATCAGGTCGATCGACTGCAGCTGCACGGCATGGCGGTGCAGCAGGATCGGATCGGCGGCGAGCGTCCCGCCGAGCTGCTCGAGCTGGCGGACGACGAGGTCGAGCTCCTCGGCGACGCGCTGGTCGAGCAGTTCGTCCGAGCGTTCGGGCACGGGCGCCGTGGCCGGCTTGAAGAAGCCGCGCTGGCCCGCCGCGATCTCGGCGCGGATTCGCGCCTGCATGGCATCGACCTCGCGCTGGTGATCGCCCGGTTTGGCGGTCGCGAGCAGGTTACGATTGTGATTAAAGGTCATCGGGACACTCGTTATCCGGACAGCGCGGCACCAACGTCGGACGGGATCGTTCGATCCGGGGAATTAGGGTTAACATTCCTGTGCTTATCGCCGAACATGGTGTTGGCGGCCTTAAGCCGCACCCTGCGGAAAGCCGCAGGCTTGGGTCATCGTACAATGGTGCGGGGACGGCCTCCTGAGCCTATTGCAGGTGCATCAGCGGCTTCCGCCCGTGTCGCAGCGCATCCGCTCGATCATCAAGTGCGGCGCACCCGTTTCCTCGTCGTGCCGCTCGTGCATGAAGGAGGGGCCGGTATTCGGCCAAAACCAGATCGTGCAGCGCGAGTCTGGCGGCGCGATGAAATCATCGGTGCGCAGATAGGTCTGATACATCAAATGACGCGCGCCGCCCGGCGCCTCGACTTCATAGGTCACCGCGACATGGAAGATCCCGGAAACGAACGTCGGACGCGGCGAATGCCGAACGATTCGCGCATTCTCGAGCGGGCTCTCGGGCAGCGGTGGGGTCTGCGACGCGAGCAGCAGGAGAAGGAGCGAGGCAACCACTGTCCCGATCTCGACCGTAGCGGCTGACCGGCGCCTGAACGCCGGCGGCTTGCCCGCTGCCCGAAGGCGCGCCATCACGGCCCGATGATCTTCGCCGACAGCCGCCAGACCGAGGCCGACGTCGCTTCGCATTATGACGAGCTCGATCCGGTCTATCGCGCCGTCTGGGGCGAGCATGTCCATCACGGCCTCTGGCGGACTGGCCGTGAGAGCCCGGCCGAGGCGGTCGAGGCGCTGGCCGACCTGGTCGGCGCCGAACTCGCGCCCGCAGCCGGCGATGCGCTGGTCGACATCGGCTGCGGCTATGGCGCGACCGCCCAGCGCTTCGCCGAGCGGCTCGGCGTCTCGGTCACGGGCCTCACCTTGTCGCTCGCCCAGCACCGGATCGCCGCGGCCCGCCCCGGCCCGCTCGTCTTCCACCTGCGCGACTGGCTCGACAACCGCCTGCCGGACGCCGCTTTCGATCACGCTTATGCAATCGAATCCTCAGAGCATATGACCGACAAGCCGCGTTTCTTCGCGCAAGCATATCGTGTGCTGAAGCCCGGCGGCCGCC
>DATINU010000351.1:0-9695 GCA_035473955.1 Allosphingosinicella sp. | reverse complement strand
GGGCCGACAGGCTGCGGTCGCGGGTGACCGCGGTCCAGCCGTCGTCCAGCACCTTGGCCGTGGGCTTGCCGATATTGATCATCGGCTCGATCGTGAAGAACATGCCGGGGCGCAGCTCGGGGCCGGTGCCGGGGCGGCCGGCATGGACGACTTCCGGGGCGTCGTGGAAAACCCGGCCAAGGCCATGGCCGCAGAAGTCGCGAACCACCGAATAGCGATTTGCCTCGGCATGGGTCTGGATCGCATGGGCGATGTCGCCCAGCCGGTTGCCGGGCTTCGCCTGTTCGATGCCGAGCATCAGGCATTCGTGGGTGACCTGGACGAGCTTCTTCGCCTTGATCGGCACGTCGCCGACCAGATACATCCGGCTGGTGTCGCCGTGCCAGCCATCCAGGATCGGCGTGACGTCGATATTGACGATGTCGCCGTCCTTGAGCGCGCGATCGCCCGGAATGCCGTGGCAGACGACATGGTTCACCGAGGTGCAGCAGCTCTTCGTATAGCCGCGATAGCCCAATGTGGCGGGGACGCCGCCGCCAGCCACCGTCATGCGGTGGACGATATCGTCGATCTCCTGAGTGGTGACGCCGGGGACCACGTGCGGGACGAGCGCATCCAGGATCTCGGCGGCAAGCCGGCCCGCGGCGCGCATCCCCGCAAAGCCTTCGGGGCCGTGCAGCTTGATCGGGCCGTGGCGGCCGATCACGGCGTCGTCGGGCGAGAGAATCTGGGTATCCATCGGGGTCATATAGCAAGCGAAGGCCTCATTTGCACCCATGACGGCGCAGGATGGAGCCGGTAGAGGAGCGTGGATGGCCGAGGAACGGATCTGGACGGCGGGGCTGATCGTCATCGGCGACGAGATCCTTTCGGGTCGCACCCAGGACCGGAACGTCGCCCAGATCGGCACCTGGCTGAACCTGCAGGGAATCAGGCTCGCCGAAGTGCGGGTCGTGCCGGACGTAATCGGCAAGATCGTCGATGCGGTGAACGCGCTGCGCGCCGAGCATGACTATCTCTTCACCACCGGCGGGATCGGGCCGACCCACGACGACATCACCGTCGATGCGATCGCGGCCGCGCTCGGGGTCGGCGTGATCGTCCATCCCAAGGCGCGGGCCATTCTCGAAGCCTATTATGCGACCCGGGGCGGGGTCACCGAGGCGCGCCTCAGAATGGCGCGCGTGCCCGACGGCGCCGAGCTGATCGAAAACAGGATGTCGGGCGCGCCGGGCATCCGTCACGGCAACGTCTTCATCCTCGCCGGGGTGCCGCATATCGCGACTTTGATGCTGGAAGCGCTGGCCGGCCAGCTCGAGGGCGGCAAGCCGCTGCTGTCGCGCACGATCGGCTGCCGGGCACCCGAAAGCGAGGTCGCGGATTTGCTGGGCGAAATCGAACGGGACCATCCTGCATGCCAGATCGGCTCCTATCCCTTCTTCAAGGAGGGCAAGGTGGGCGCCAATTTCGTGATCCGCAGCACCGACGGAGGCGCGCTGGAGGCTTGCGCCTCCGATCTGCTCGCACGGTTCCAAAAAGCGGGCCGGGACGTTGTGCCCGGCGAAATCTGAACGGAAGGCGCGATTGCATGGACCGTTTCTTCACCTGGTTCGCCGGGCTCATCTCCTTCGCCACCGGGCAGCCGCTCGCCTTCATCATCGCCTTCGGGACGATTCTCGTCTGGGCGGTGACGGGGCCGATGTTCGGCTTTTCGGACACCTGGCAACTCGTCATCAACACCGGCACGACGATCGTCACCTTCCTGATGGTCTTCCTGATTCAGAACAGCACGAACCGGGATGCCGCGGCGATGCAGGCCAAGCTCGACGAGCTGATCCGCGCGGTGGCGAAGGCGCGCGGTCAGTTCATCGGCATCGAACATCTCTCGGAAAAGCAGGTCGAGGACATCCGCAAGGCCCTGGAGAAGGAAGCCGGGACCAAGAAGGACCGGGCCGAAGCGCACCAGACGCTCAAGGCCCTGCTGATGCGGCGCTGATTCAAAAGTGACGGGTTCCCGCGCGGCAAAGCCGCGCCGTCAGTCCTCGCGAGCGCGAGGCTGGCCGAGCCGCCGCAAGTAGCGGCGATTTTGCTTCGCTAAATCGTCCGCGCGGCGGCTGGAGCGGGTGAAGGGAATCGAACCCTCGTCGTAAGCTTGGGAAGCTTCTGCTCTGCCATTGAGCTACACCCGCGACGGGGCCGGGCGATGCCACAACCCCGGCGGGCGGGTCAACCGCCGCTGCCGCTGCCGTAGCGCAGGTCGCCGGCGCTGAGCGCTCGCTTGTCGGCGGCGCCATCGGCATATCTGAGGTTGCTATAGCCTTCCTTCGGCAGCTTCGCGCCGAAGCTGTTGCTTCTGCCGGGCGCGAGGCGGCGGAGATCGAACTCTTCCTCGAACTGAATGCCCATCCGCTTGGCTTCACTCCAGCGGACTTCGGCGCCGAGATTGCCGGTGCCCGGCAGATCGAGCTGCACCCTGGACTCGCCCGGAAGGGCGCGGTCGCATTCGAGCAGGGCGCCGCCGGTCGAGATATTGCGGACCCGGACCGGCATCGACATGCCGTTGAACTGCAGCGAGGCGACCTTCAAAATGCCCTGCCGCGGCGGCCGGTTGAACTGGAAGCCGTCGGCGGTGATGGCCTTGTTCTGCGCGGCGAGCGTGCCCGCCTCGTCGGCATTCATCGGCCGGCCGAAAATATAGCCCTGGATATGGCTGCAGCCCAGTTCGCGGATCATGGTCAGTTCGTCATGAGTCTCGGCGCCCTCGGCCGTCGTATCCATGTTGAGGCTCTCGGCGAGCGTCACGATGGCGCGGATGATCGCGGCGTTGCGGCTGCCGTCCTTGGCGGCGCCCCGCACGAAGCTCTGATCGATCTTGATCTTGTCGAACGGCGCCTTCTTCAAATAGCCGAGCGAGGAATAGCCCGTTCCAAAATCGTCGAGCGCCAGGCGGACGCCGATATTCTTGAGCTTGGCGAACATGTCGTCGGTCGATTCGCTTTCGACCAGGAAGACGCCCTCGGTGATCTCCAGCTCGAGCTGGCGTGGCTGAATGCCGGCATTGGCAATGGCGTTGACGATCGTCGCCGGAAGCGTGGGCTCGACGAACTGGATCGGCGAGAGGTTGACCGCGACGCGGATATGCTCGGGCCATTTTGCTGCTTCGAAACAGGCGGTTCTCAATACCCACTCGCCGATCGACAGAATCAGCCCCGCCTCCTCGGCCAGCGGCACGAACAGGCTCGGGGAGATCACGCCGCGGGTGGGATGGTGCCAGCGAACCAGCGCTTCGAAGCCTGAAAGCTCCTCGGTCTGCGCGTTGACCACCGGCTGATATTGCAGATGCAGCTCCCCGCGCGCGATCGCCTTCCTGAGATCGGTCTCGAGCGTCTGTCGGTCCTGCGCTTCCGAATGCATTTCGGGCGCGAAGAAGCAGTAGGTTCCCCGGCCGGCCGATTTGGCCGCGTAGAGCGCGAGATCGGCGTTGCGGACCAAGGCGTCGGCGCAATTGCGGCCCGCCGCGGCCAGCGCGATGCCGACCGAGGCGCCGATCGAGATATTATGACCCTCGATCGTGTAAGGCATCGAAACCTGCTGGATCAGCCGGCTGGCGAGATCGCCGAGGAAGGTCTCGTCCTGCTGGCCGGGCAGCACGGCCTTGAACTCATCGCCGCCGAGCCGGCCCACTTGGCCGTCCTTGCCGATCACCGACGTGAGCCGCTGCGCGACCTGCTTCAGGAGCGCGTCGCCGACCGGATGGCCGAGCGTGTCGTTGACGTTCTTGAAGCGGTCGAGATCGATCAGGAAGAGCGCGCAGCCGGTGCCGTCCTTGCTCTGCAGCGCCTCGTCGAGCGTCCGGCGCATCAGCGAGCGGTTGGGCAGGCTGGTCAGCGAATCGTACTTGGCCAGACGGTTGATCTCCTCCTCGGAGCGGCGCTGTTCGGTGAGGTCGGCGCCGATGCCGCGGAAGCCGAGGAAGCGGCCATATTCGTCGAAGCTCGGCGTGCCGGACAGCGACCACCAGATCTCCGCGGTGGTGTTGGCGCGGACGTTGATGTCGGTGAATGGCAGCCGGGTCGAAAGATGGAAGCCGAGCGTGCGTTCCGAGGATTCGGTGCCGCGCCGGTCGTCGATGCCGATCAGATCGGCGAATGGCCTGCCGATCAGATCGGCGGCGGGCGTCTTGAGATCAGCGGCGAGCTGTTCGGAGACGTAGGAGAGGGCGCCGCGGGCCGTCGTCTCCCAGAACCAGCCGCGGCCGGCCTGCTCGAACTCCTCGATGAAGCGGGCGGCGCGCTGCGCGTTCCAGTCGATCTCGATCCGGCGCTTCAATTGCGCGATCTGCTCGGAAGAACGGGTGAGGCTGAGACAGACGAGCACGAAACCGAGCCCGAGCGTCACGCCCGCGGAAACCGGATCGTCCGAAAGGAACAGCAGCTTCGCCGCGCAGCCGAGCCCGCCGAGCGCGGCAAGGGTCGGGAAGGACAGGAAGGCAAAGGGAATGGCGAGGACGCCGCCGGCGAAGGCGATTTCGGTCAGCAACCTGTTGTCCGGCGCCAGGTCCGCGCCCAGCACGGCGGTGGCGCACCAGAGCGCGCTGGCGGTGACCGCGTAGAGCGCGGCGCCTTGCGTGGCGACGTGCGGCTCCATCTGCGACGGAGCATGTTTGCGCAGCCACAGCCAGCCGCCCAGATCGAGCGCGAGCAGGCTGCCGAGCGCGCCAAGCACGCCGGCCTCGCCCCAGACGGACGGGCCGACGCCGATCAGGAGAGCGGCGGCGCAGACGATATGGATGCAAAGGAAGAAAGCCGGCACCGGATCGAGCGCGCGGATGCGCTCACGGGCGGCGCTTTCCTCCTGCTCGTCGTCGACGCGGCGGAAATCGCGCACCAGCAGGCGGGCGAGCGAGATGCGCTCTTCCGCTTCGGCCAGCGCCGGACCACCCCTCTTCCTGAACCCTGCCATCGGCATTCCGATAGCGCAGTCGTCTTAACATTTGTTTGAGCGCGCCCGGGGGTCAGCGCTCCGGCCCGTCCTCTTCGGCTCGGCGGTTGCGGCACTCCTCGCGGTCCGGGTGGCGCTCGCAGCGGCGGGCAAGGCGGCCCTCGCGCTCCTCCGCCTCGCGAAGCTCGCGGCCGCGGCGCTGATCGGCCTCGGACTGGCTGGTGGTCGCAGCATCGACTCCGGCGCTCACCACCCTCACCGGGAGAGTGACGATATCGACCGCGGTGCGGGCGAGGCAGCCCGACACGGCAACGGGCAAAAGGGCGAGGATAATCAAACGCATAGGAAGGGCCATAACAGAGAATTTCTTGACGGTCGATGAAGCAGTCACCTTCGTCGAAACGCCGCTTGCCAATAAGCGGGCGAGCGGGAACAAGCCAAGCGGGGACTGATGGACCGCGCAGCCGCGCGGGCCAGGGCTGAGGATTCAAGGACATGGATGTATCGCGGCGCGAATTGATGCTGACCGGGGCGGCGCTCGTCACTCTGGCCAAGAGCGGACCGCTTCTGGCGATGGCGCAGGACGCGGCCGGAGGGACCGGCGGCGCGGCCTGGGACCTCACCGATCTCTATCCCAACGACGCCGCCTGGACGGCGGAGCGGCAGACGCTGCAGGCCGAGATCGCCCGCCTGACGCAGCAGCGCGGCACGCTGGGCCGCGACGCCGGCGCGCTTCGCGCCGCGCTGCAGGGCATTTCCGACCTCTACCGCAAGACTTCGCGCTTCTATATCTACGCCTCGCTCAAGGCGGACGAGGATTTGCGGGTCGCCCCCAACCAGGAGCGCAAGCAGCAGGCCCAGGACGTGTTCACCGCGCTGGGCGAGGCGACCGCCTGGGTCGAGCCCGAAATCCTGACCGTGGGCCAAGCCAAGGTCGATCAGTTCGTCGCCGCCGACCGAGGCCTCGGCAAGTTCCGCTTCTATCTTGCCAACATATTGCGCCGGGCGCCGCACACGCTCAGCGAGGAATCGGAGCGGTTGCTCGCGGCGTCGGGCAGCGTGCTCGCCGGGCCGAACGACGTGCGCGACCAGCTCGCTTCCTCGGACATTCCGCGGCCGGAGGTGACGCTGTCGACCGGGCGGACCGTCCGGCTCGACGACCAGGGCTATTCGATCGAGCGCCAGGCCCCCAATCGCGACGACCGCAAGCTGATCTTCGACCGCTTCTGGGCGAGCTACAAGACGTTCGAAAGCTCGCTCGGCACCGCGCTCGCCGCGAAGGTGCGCGGCGACATCTTCCAATCGAAGGCGCGGCGCTACGACAACAGCCTGCAATGGGCGCTGGCCGGCGACAATATTCCCGAGGGGGTCTACCGGACCCTGGTCGCCGAGGCCAATGAAGGCCTGCCCACGCTGCACCGTTATTTCGCGCTGCGCCAGCGCATGCTCGGCCTCAACGACCTCCATTATTACGACATCTATCCGCCTTTGGTCCGTAACGCGCGGCGCTTCACGCTCGCGGAAATGCGCACGACGACGCTGGAGGCGCTGCGCCCGCTTGGCTCCGAATATGGCCGGATGCTGGCCGAAGGCACGGCGGCGCGCTGGATGGATCCGTTCCCCCGCCAGGGCAAGGCGTCCGGCGCCTATATGAGCGGCGGCGCCTATGACGTGCACCCCTATCTGCTGCTGAACCTTTCCGAGGATTATGCGGGCCTCACCACCTACGCGCATGAATGGGGCCATGCAGTCCACAGCCTGCTTTCGAAGTCGCGTCAGCCCTACGAGACGGCGGATTACGCGACCTTCACCGCCGAGCTCGCCTCGACCGGCAACGAGCAGCTGCTCGCCCAGCACATGATCGCCAATGCCCGTACCCGCGAGGAGAAGCTCTTTTATCTCGGCCAGCGGATGGAGGGCTTTCGCTCCACCTTTTTCCGCCAGACCATGTTCGCCGAGTTCGAGCTCCGCATCCATGACATGGCCGAGGCGGGCGAGGGGCTGTCGGGCGAGCGCTTCACCGCGCTCTATCTGGAGCTGCTCCGCAAATATCACGGCCCCGGCATGCAGATGAACCCGCTCTACGCGATCGAATGGGCCTATATTCCGCACTTCTACCGAACTTTCTACGTCTTCCAGTACGCGACCTCGATCGCCGGGGCGGTGTTCTTCTCCCAGAGCGTGCTGAACGGCGGCGCGGCGGAGCGGGAGCGCTATCTCGACACGCTGCGCGCCGGCGGCTCTGACTATCCGACCGAGATTTTGCGCCGCGGCGGCCTCGATATGACGACGCCGGCGCCCTATCGGGCTTTGGTGGCGGAGTTCGGCCGAGTGCTGGATCAGGCGGAGGCGCTGCTCGCCGAGGGCTAATATTCGGCGAGCAGGCTGCAGCAGGTTAGGCCGGATTCGGCCTTGTGCAGCTCCGAGACGTCGAGCAGCGCGACGTCGAAGCCGCGCGCGGCGAGTTTATCGGCCGTGCGCGGCGCTTCGCTCGAGACGAACAGGCGACCCCCCGCGCGGAGCACGTTGGCCCCGTTCGGCTCGCCGGGGTCGATGGCGAGCGGCTCGACATCGCGAAACGGCATCGACGAGATCCAGGCCGGGTGATGGACGAGCACCGGAATTCCCGCCGGATCGCGGCCGGCGAAGGTGGCCGCGGTCTTGAGGTGCAAACAGCCTTTCGCCTCGACTGGAACGACCGCGTAGCCGAGCGGCCCCGCCACCTCGGCGAGGGCGGCGATGCCTTCGTCCGAGGTGCGGCCCGAGCGTCCGACATAGAGCGTGTCTTCGATCCAGAGCACGTCGCCGCCGTCGAGCGTGCCCCGGTCAAGGCGGTGGATCGTGAAATCGGAGGCGAGCGCCTCGGCCGCGGAGGCGGTTTCGCCGGCGCGCGAAGCGGCGCCGGGGCGGGTGATGATCGCATGCCTGCCGAGGATCAGCGCCGCATCCTCGACGAAGACGCCGTCGGGATGATCGGGCAGCGCCGGCAGGCGGACGAGGGTGAAGCCGGCCTCGGCCAGCGCATTCTCATAAGCCTCGTGCTGCGCCTCGGCGCGCGCCATATCGATCGGCGCTGCCTCGAGATGGGTGAGCTCGCATTCGGCGAGGCGCGGGCTGAGCGCGCGGGTGTAGGCGGTGCCGGTGGCCATGGCGGCGCTCTAGCCGCCGTCAGGGCAAAGAAAAAGGCGGCCCGGATCGCTCCGGACCGCCCTTCGGTGATCGGCTTGGCGCTTAGCGCTTCGAGAACTGGAAGCTGCGGCGGGCTTTCGCCTTGCCGTACTTCTTGCGCTCGACGACGCGCGGATCGCGGGTCAGGAAGCCCTCGCGCTTGACCGTGGTGCGCAGGCCCGGCTCGTAGCGGGTCAGCGCGGTCGAGATGCCGTGGCGAACCGCGCCGGCCTGGCCCGAGAGGCCGCCGCCGGAGACCGTGGCGACCACGTCATACTGGCCTTTGCGGTCAGCGACGTCGAACACCTGGTTGATGATCAGGCGCAGCGTCGGGCGGGCGAAATAGACCTCCTGATCGCGGCCGTTGACGACGATCTTGCCGGTACCGGGCTTCAGCCAGACGCGGGCGACCGCGTCCTTGCGGCGGCCGGTGGCATAAGCGCGGCCCTGCTTGTCGAGCTGCTGCTCGCGCAGGATCGCCTGGATCTGCGGGCCCTGCGTATCGACGCCGTCCTTGTTGACCTCTTCGGCCTTCTCGCGGCGGCCGTCACGGTCGCGGCCCCCTTCGCGGCCCTCGCGCGCCATCGGCGCGGACTCGGCAGCGGCAGGAGCCTCGGCGGCGCCGGCCTCGACCGGCGCTTCGGCGCCTTCAGCCGTGACTTCCGCCTCGGCAGCTTCTTCGCTTTGGGCGGATGCTTCGACCTCGGCGGGGGCTTCCGTCTCGGGCGTCTCGGCGGGAGCCGCGGCCTCCTCGGTCAGCTTGGCGAGATCGGCGAGGGATTTCTTGTCTTTGTCGGCCATCTTATGCGCCCACCTTGTTCTTGCGGTTCATCGCCGCGACGTCGAGAAGTTCGGGGTTCTGGCCGCCGTGCGGATGCTCGGTGCCGTTATAGAGATGCAAAGCCCGCATCTGATCGCGGCCGAGGGGACCGCGCGGGATCATCCGCTCGATCGCCTTCTCCAGCACCCGCTCGGGGAAGCGGCCCTCAAGGATCTTGCCGGCGGTGATCGACTTGATGCCGCCCGCATAGCCGGTGTGCTTGTAATAGATCTTGTCGGCCAGCTTCTTGCCGGTGAAGCGCACCTTCTCCGCATTGACGATGACGACATGGTCGCCGCAATCGACGTGCGGGGTGTAGCTCGGCTTGTGCTTGCCGCGCAGGATATTGGCGACGATCGTGGCGAGCCGCCCGACCACCAGCCCGTCGGCATCGATCAGATGCCATTTCTTCTCCACCTCGGCCGGCTTGGCCGACTTGGTGGTCTTCATCAGCGCCTTCATGGGGCCAGGACCTCGCGTTTCAAATGAGCAACGCCGCCCTTTGACGAGCGGCGCGATGGCGGCCAAATGACGGAGGGGGTCCCGAAAGTCAAGGAAAAGCGGGTGTTTCGCGTAAGGTAAAATAATACCTTATTGCCTGCGCGTCTCCGCATAGACCCAGTCGGTGAAGCTGCCGGGCGCCCAGCCGGCGGTGGTGGCGGTGATCGCGGGCACGTCATAGCTGTGCAGTTCGGCGATCCGCTTCGCCGCCTCCGTCATGGCCGACCCGCTGGTCTTGAAGATCGCGGCGATCTCTTCCCCTTCC
>DATINU010000350.1:0-5500 GCA_035473955.1 Allosphingosinicella sp. | reverse complement strand
GCGGCGGCCGCGCACGACCGTATCGAGGATCAGTCCGGCGAAGAAGCTGAGCGCCGAAAGCAGCATCAGGCCGGTGGCGAGAATCGCGGTCGGGAAGCGCGGTACCAGGCCGGTCTGGAAATAGGTGATCGCCAGCGGGATGGCGAGGACGATGGCGAGCGCGGCCAGGAACAGGCTGAAACTGCCGTAAAACAGCACCGGACGCTCGATCCGGTAGAGATGGAGGATCGTCTTCAGGATCCGCCAGCCGTCGCCATAAGTGGACAATTTCGAGACCGAGCCTTCGGGGCGGGCGCCGTAGGCGGTAACCACCTCGCCGACCGGCATGACCAGCTCGAGCGCGTGAACGCTGATCTCCGTCTCGGTCTCGAAACCGCGCGACAGGGCCGGGAAGCTTTTGGCGAAACGGCGCGAGAAGACGCGATAGCCCGAGAAAATATCGCTGAAAGAGCGCCCGAACAGGCTGGAAAGCAGCCCGGTGAACAGCTTGTTGCCGAGCGCGTGGCCGCGGCGATAGGCCTCGTCCACCTCCGACTTGCGGGCACCGACCACCATGTCCAGCTGCTCGTCCAAGAGCTTTTGCACCAGCACGGGCGCGGCCGACGCGTCGTAGGTCGCGTCGCCATCGGCCATCACATAGATATCGGCCTCGACATCGGCGAACATGCGGCGGACGACATGGCCCTTGCCCTGCATCTTCTCGGTGCGGACGATCGCGCCCGCCCCCGCCGCGACCTCGACCGTCTTGTCGGTGCTGTTATTGTCGTAAACGTAGATCGCCGCATCGGGCAGCGCGGCGCGAAAGCCGGCGACCGTCGCCGCGATCGCCGCCTCCTCATTATAGCAGGGAAGCAGGACCGCGATGCGGATCTGGAGCTCGCGGATCTCGACTGGCATCCCGCCCCCTTACGCCGTTTCAGCCCTTCTTGGCAGGCTTCTTCGCAGCGGGCTTCTTCGCCGCCGGCGCCGCGGCCTTGGCGGGTGCTTTTTCGGCCTTGGCGGGCGCCTTCTCGGCCTTGGCGGGCGCCTTCTCGGCCTTGGCGGGCTTTTCGGCCTTCGCAGCCTTTGCCGGAGCAGCCTCCTTCCTAGCGGCGGGCTTCTTCGCGGCCGATTTCTTGGCCGGCTTGTCGCCATGATCGTGGCCGCAACCCGGGCCGTGGACGTGGGTGTCCTCGCTCTCGATCGCCGCCTCCAATTCCGATCGTTCAACGGTGCGCTCGCTGATCGTCGCGGTGCCGAACAGGTGATCGACCACCTTGTCCTCGAACAAGGGGGCGCGCAGCTGTGCCTGCGCCATCGGCTCGGCGCGGACATATTCCAGGAACTTCTGCCGGTCGTCCGGGCGGTATTGCTGCGCCGCCTGCATGATCAGCTGATTCATTTCCTGCTGACTGATCTCGACCCCGGCCTTCTGGCCGATCTCCGACAGCAACAGGCCGAGGCGGACGCGGCGCTCGGCGATCTTGCGGTAGTCGTCCTTTTCCGCCTCCATCTCGGCGCGCGCGGCCGCGGGATCCTCCTCGTGGCTCGCCTCGTGATCGAGCTGCTGCCAGATCTGCTGGAATTCGGCCTCGACCATCAAGGCGGGGACCGGGAAATCGTGCGCGGCGGCGAGCTGGTCGAGAAGCTTGCGCTTCATGTGCGTGCGGGTGAGGCCGTTCAGCTCCTGCTCGAGCTGCCCTTTCAGCAGCTCGCGCAGCTGGGCGATGCCCTCCAGGCCCATCGACTTGGCGAACTCGTCGTCCGCCTTCATCGCGCGGGGGGTCTGCACCTCGTTGACCACGACGTCGAACGTCGCGGCGCGACCCTTGAGGTAATCCACATTATAGTCGCTGGGGAAGGTGACGTTGAGCGTGCGCTCCTCATTGGCCTTGGCGCCGATCAGCTGGTCCTCGAAGCCGGGGATGAGCCGACCCGAGCCGATCTCGACCGACATATTCTCGCCCTTGCCGCCCTCGAACGGCTCGCCGTCGACCTTGCCCTCGAAATCCATGACGACGAGGTCGCCCTGCTCCGCCTTGTGCTTGGCCGGGGCGGGGTCGAAGCTCTTCTGGCCTTCCGCCAACTTGGAGACGGCGCGCTCGATCGCCTCTTCGGTCGGGTCGACGCGCAGGCGCTCGATCGTCAGGCCGTCGATTTTCGCATCGGGGACGTCGGGCAGCGTTTCGACCTCGACGGTGACGATCGCGTCCTTGCCGGGGCCTCCGTCTTCGAGCGCAACCTGCGGCTGCATCGCCGGACGCAGATTTTTCTCGCCGAGCAGCTTCTGCACGCCATCCTGCACCGCATTCTGCAGCGCCTGCTGCTCGAGCGCGGGCCCGTGCATCTTGCGCACCAGGTTCGCCGGCACCTTGCCCGGGCGGAAACCGGGCATCCGCACCTGCGGCGCGATCGACTTCAGCTCCTTGTCGACGAGCGCGTCGATCTCCTTGGCGGGAATGGTGATCCGGTAGGCGCGCTTCAGCCCCTCGTTCAACGTCTCGACGGTCTGCATGGGTGGTGGGCTTCCTGTGTCAGCAGTGGCGCGGCGCTTCGGAGCGGTGGAACTGGTGCGGGCGAAGGGACTCGAACCCCCACATCTTTCGATACCAGGACCTAAACCTGGCGCGTCTACCAGTTCCGCCACGCCCGCATGTGGCCGGCAAAGGCGGCGTCTATAGCAGCGATGCCACCAAGGGCAAGGCGCCGGTGCGGGCCGCCTCGGCTCAAGCGGCGAAGGCGTAATCCCCGGCGGCGCGGCCGCGGCTGCGGAACAGGCCCGAACCCATGTTCAGCGCTTCCACCCGGGCCAGCGCCGTGCCGCAGAACGCGCACTCCGCCGAGAGCCGGCCGACATACCAGTGGCAGCGGCCGCAGCCCGGGCAATGGTTCGCCTCGTTCTCGCGATAGACGATATGATAGCCCCGGCGCGCCGGATCATGGGGCCTAGGGGTCTCGCCGAACAACTGCACCAACATCTGTCTCACTCCCTGTGCCGCAGCCTATCGTGCGACGAACCGTTCTCTTCCATAGATGAGTTGAACGGAAGCTGACCGGGCTCGTTGGCCCGCATTCAGCAAGCGCGGACATTGAAGGCGCGATCAATGTGCTTTAGTCGGCTGGCACACAGGTTTCGCTCCAAGGGTCGTCTCTCATGAAATTCAACGTGATGCTGGCCGGGCTGGCCGCCTTGTCGCTGTCCATGGCCGCTGCCGCCCAGCCCGCTCCGGAGGCCGGGCCCGAATTCAGCGCCGACCGCTTCCGCGCCTACGTCACCTACCTCGCCGACGACCGGCTCGAAGGGCGCGAGGCGGGCAGCGCGGGCTATGACACCGCCGCCCGCTATGTTTCCGGACAGTTTCAGGCGCTCGGCCTCAGGCCCGCCATGACGGGCGGGAGCTGGCTGCAGCCAATCCGTTTCCTTCGCTACCGGGTGAGCGGCACGCCGATGCTCAGGATCGGCCGACGTACCTTTCCGCAAGGCGAGACGGTGAGCTTCCGGCCGATGCCCGAGGGGGGGCCGATCCAGGTCGAGGCCCCGGCGGTGTTCGTCGGCTTCGGGCTCGACGCGCCGGAATATGGAATCGACGACTATGCGGGGCTCGACGTGCGCGGCAAGATCGTCGTCGCCCTCTCAGCGGCCCCGCTCAATCTCGCCGGTCGGGTACCCAACGACGTGATCAGCCATCTCGTCTACAACAAGCGCCGGATGGCGGCGGCGCACGGCGCCATCGGCTTGATCGAAATCCGTCCGCCGACGCGGACAGGCGTGCGCCAGACCCCTGCCGCCGCCGCGGCGGCAAGCCGTCCCGGCGTCAGCTGGATCGACCAGCGCGGGCGGCCGTACAGCGACGCGCCCAGCATCCGCTTCCACGCCGCGGTGGATCGGCCGACGGCGAGCGAGATGTTCGGAGCGGTGCGGCAGCGGCTCGACGGCGCGCTCATGAGCGCCGGCGGCGGCGGTGGCGCACCGAACGGCTTCGATCTGCGCACCAGGGTGCGGGCCGAGCAGCGGAACGGCATCGAGCCCTTCACCAGCCCCAACGTCCTTGCCGTGATCCCAGGGACCGATCCGGCGCTGGCGCATGAATACGTGCTGTTGATGGCGCATCTCGACCACCTCGGCATCCGGGCGCCACGCGCGGACGACACTCCCGCCACCGACCGGATCCGCAACGGCGCGATGGACAATGCCACCGGCATCGCAACGTTGCTCGAAGTGGCCCGGGCGATGATGCGGGAGGGCAACCGGCCCCGCCGCCCGATCCTGATCGCCGCCGTCACGGCCGAGGAGATCGGACTCCTGGGTGCGTCCTATCTGGCGCAGAACGTGCCGGTCGACGGGCGGGTGATCTCGGTCGTCAATCTCGACATGCCGATCCTGACCTACGATTTTCAGGACGTCACCGCTTTCGGCGCCGAACATTCGACCATGGGCCCGATCGTGACGCGCGCGGCGGCGCGGATGGGCGTCGGCGTCTCGCCCGACCCGCTGCCGCAGCAGGGCCTGTTCGTCCGCTCCGACCATTATCGCTTCGTGCTCGAGGGCGTGCCCTCGGTCTTCCTGATGACCGGCTTCGCCAATGGCGGACGGGAGCATTTCACCGGCTTCCTGGAGAATGAATATCACAGCCCGCGCGACGATCTGTCGCAGCCGTTCAACTGGGAAGCCGGCGCGCGTTTCGCCCGGCTGAACTATCTGATCGCGCGCGAGATCGCCGACGCCGCGGAGGCGCCTCGCTGGTATGCGGACAGCTATTTCGGACGGACCCTGGGCGGTGATCGGCCGCGGGCGGAACGCCCCGCTAGCGCCGCCGCCCGGTAAGCCGGCGCAAGGCGCCCGCGCCGCGCTCCAGCGCACGGCAGAGCCTGAAGATCAGGCCCCGGCGGAAGCCTTTCAGGCGGACACTGACCCGGACGATCGAGCGGCGTTCGGTCCAGAGGCCATCGATCATCGGATGGTCCTCGCTCGCGCAACTGTCCATCCACGCGATCTCGTCGCTGGTCAGGACGTTGCGGAGATTCTCGAGCTGGATCAGCACGCCCGGCGAGAAACGCGCATAATCCTCGTCGAACACGGTCTTGAACGAGAAGCTGCCCGGCGGGGTCAGGAAATTGACCAGCATCGCGATCGTGCGATCGCCCACGGTAAGGCGAAGGAATTGCAGCCGCCCCGCGGCCCAGGCGCCGGCAAGCGCCGCGTGGAAGAAGGCCGCGGTGTCGGGCGCGCAAGCAAGCGCGGTCCCCTCCTCGCCCTTCCAGCCCGCTTTTTCGAACGCGAGATAGGTGTCGCACCAAGCGGGGAGATCGGCGGGATCGTCGAGAATCTCCGTCTCGACCGGGCCGAGTTCGGCGAGGCGGTTCTGCAGGCGCCTTATTTCCTTGCGCTTCTTCTGGCGGACGGCCTGCTCATAATAGGCATCGGGCGAAAGCTCGCTCTCGAGGAAGGCGCGGACCTCGCGATGGACGGTGACGCCCTCGCGTGCTTCGAGCAGGCCGCGATGGACGGGGCCGTTTTCGG
>DATINU010000349.1:0-4899 GCA_035473955.1 Allosphingosinicella sp. | reverse complement strand
CCGGTTTCCTCCAGCATGATCGAGACCTTCACCCCGTTCGGCGTCGGCACCGAATAAAGCTGGATCCGGTCGGGATACTGCGCCGGCCAGCGGCCGCTGACGGGGAATTGGGACAGATCGGCCATGATGACTTTCCTCGACTCCCGACAAAGATAGGGCGTAATCAGGGCCGCAAAAGGGGGAAGCCATGACCAGCCCACTTCGTCCGCTGCCCGATTTCGATGCCCCCGCGCCGCGTCCGAACGGCCTGGCCATGACGCAACTGCTCGATATCGGCGGCGCCTATCCGGAGCGGAGCGGCGAGAGCCCGCCGGTCAACACGCTGGCGATGGTGCACAGCTTCGCCGGCCAATATCCGCCCTTCGGCGCCGCGACCTGCACCGGCGAGTCGGTGAGTATCCCCCAAAACCAGGCCCTGACGTCGCTGATCGGCCCTGCTTATGGCGGCGGCGACAGGGATATCGATCTTCCCGATCTTCGCGGCCGGACGCCGGCCGGCGCCGATCCGGCCGGAGGCTATTCGATCGGCGCTATTTGGGGCGGCAGCCTCAGCATGACCTATATGATCTGCGCCGCGGCGGGGGCGGGTCCGCCCGGCTCCTCTCCGATGCTCGGCGCGATCGGGCTCTTCGCGGCGAATTTCGCGCCCGCCGGCTGGCTGGTCGCCGACGGCTCTCCGTTCAGCGTTCCGCAGAATGAGCCCTTGTACCAGACGATCGGCACCCAGTTCGGCGGCAATGACGCGGTCTTCTTCGAGCTGCCCAACCTCGTCGGCCGCGCGATCGTCGGTGCCGGCATGGGCCCCGGTTTGGCGCCGGTGTCGGTCGGCGAGCTGATCGACAACAGCGCGAGCGGCATGGTCTCGGGCCTCGGGATCAACTATCTGATCAACGTGGCCGGAACGCCGCCGCCGTCCGGCGGCAATGGCGGGTTCCCGGCAAATGCCGCGATGCTGGGCGAGGTGATCGCCTTCGCCGGAACGGCCGCGCCCGACGGCTGGCTCCCGTGCGACGGCGCGCTGCTGCCGGTCGCGCAAAACCAGCCGCTCTTCAATCTGATCGGCACCACTTATGGCGGCGACGGCCATGAGAGCTTCGCGCTCCCCGATCTGCGCGGCCGGATGCTGACGGGGCCGGCCTAGCGTGAAGCCGCGCGCCGCCTTCCCGCTCGTGCTGGGCCTGCTCGCTTTTCCCGCCGCCGCCCAGCCGCCCGCGCCCGCGCCGCCGATCCGCGTGGAGCAGGTCGCGCCGGGCGTCGCCGTCCTGTTCGGGCGGGGCGGCAATATCGGCGTGTCGTACGGCGCCGACGGCAATATCCTGATCGACGATCAATATGCGCCGGCGACCGAACAGGTCGTGGCGGCGGTGCGCACGCTCGATGCCGATCCGATCCGCTATGTGCTGAACACCCACTGGCACGGCGATCACACCGGCGGGAACGAGAATCTGGGGCGCGCGGGGACGGTGATCGTCGCCCACGACAACGTCCGGATCCGCATGACCATGGAGCAGCTCGTCCGCGGCGAGCGCGTCCCGCCGTCGCCCGCCGGGGCACTGCCGGTGATCACCTTCTCGGAAAATCTCACCTTCCACCTGAACGGCGACGACATCCGCGCCATCCATGTCGATCACGCCCATACCGACGGCGATTCGCTGATCTACTGGACGCGGGCCAACGTCCTTCACATGGGCGACACCTATTTCAACGGCATGCTGCCCTTCATCGATCTCGATTCCGGCGGCTCGATCGACGGCGCCATCGTCGCGGTCGAAACCGGCCTTGCCTTGGCCAACGACGAGACCCGGATCATCCCCGGCCATGGCCCGATGGCGCGCCGCGCCGATCTCGTCCGCTACCGCGACATGCTCGTCTATCTGCGCAGCCGGGTGGGGCAGGGGATCGCCGCCGGGCGCACGCTCGACCAGATCAAGGCCGAGCGCCACGCCGACGGCTACGGCCGCCCGGACGGCTTCATCTCACCCGACGCGATGATCGAGACGATCTACCGGAGCCTGACGCGGCCGGAGCGGTAGCTACCCTACCATTCAGGCGAAGGCCGCTCCGGCCGGCGCCGTTTCCACATCCCGAAGACGGCGTCGAGCGCCTCCGGGATCGAGCGCTCGAATTCCGCATCGAGCGGATATTGCGGCATGGCCAGATGGACCGCGTCCAGCACCTCCATCCCCTGCTTCAAGTCCTTGTCGCGCTTGAGCGGATTGCGCTTGGGCTGCCGCGCGAGCCAGAGTTTCTGCAGGGCGAACCAGCGCGGGTCGGGAGCGACGATCCGCGCGGGCGAATTGTCGCGGGCGACCACCACCCGGTCGACCCGCTTTCCCAACAGCAGCCACTCCTGCTCCGGCAGCGGGACCGGACGCGGCTGGTCCCGGCGGGAAAGCGTTTTCGCAAGGGATGGCGCGATCAGCAGCTCCACTTCGTAGGCGGCGGCATTCCGCGCCTGGAACGTTCGTTCGCTATTGACCGCGAACGTCGGGTCGACCGCCTTCAGCATCGGCCAGAATTTCTCGGAGGTGCTCGGCTCTTCAGCCGACCAGGCGAAATCCATGTCCTGGGTCTCGGACGGCGCGTCGATGAAGCCTGCGGCCTCGACCGCATAAGCGGGCATTGCGTTCGTCCCGACGAGTAACAGATCGCGTCCGAGCAAGAGGCGGCGGTCCGCCTCGCGGAGCAGCGCTCCCGCCTCGCTGGCGATCAGCGGCAGGCGCAAGGCGCGATAGAGGCGACAGGTCTCGGCGAGCGTGGCCGCGCTTTCGTCGCGCCGGGCTTTCGCGGTGCGCTTGCCGGCCCGATAGGCATCGAATCGCGCCTCCAGCGCGTCCGACCAGCGGCCGAGGCTGGTGCCGTTGCCGCCTCGATCGTGGATCTCGTAGAGATAGGCGCGGCCGTTAACGTCCTTGCGGCGCAGGTCATAGGGCAGGGCTCGCAACGCCCGTTCCGCCTCGATCCAAACATCATAATGCTGGGCGAGATTGACTAGGGTCCGCATCTGGTCATCTGAAAAGGGCCGAAACATGGCGTTTTATCCCACAAAAATTCAAATTTGTAAAATGTGGGATATTTTTACCGGTCGAACACCCGCGCGAAGATCGTGTCGACATGCCTGAAATGAAAATCGAGATCGAAATTGGCCTCGATTTCGGCCGGTGAGAGCAAGGCGGCCACGTCCGCATCGGCCTTGAGCAATTCCAGCAGGCTGAGCGCGCCGTCCGCTTCCCAGACCTTCATCGCGTTGCGCTGGACGAGGCGGTAGGCGTCCTCGCGGCTCGCCCCGGCCTGGGTGAGCGCGAGCAGCACGCGCTGCGAATGGACGAGGCCGCCCATCCGGTCGAGATTCTTCCGCATCCGCTCCGGATAGACGAGGAGCTTGTCGACCACCCCGGCCAGCCGGGCGAGCGCGAAATCGAGCGTTATCGTCGCGTCCGGGCCGATGAACCGCTCGACCGAGGAATGGGAAATGTCGCGTTCGTGCCACAGTGCCACATTCTCCAGCGCCGGCATCACCGCCGAGCGGACCATGCGGGCGAGGCCGGTCAGATTTTCGGTCAGCACCGGGTTGCGCTTGTGCGGCATCGCCGACGAGCCCTTCTGCCCCGGCGCGAAATATTCCTCGGCCTCCAGCACCTCGGTGCGCTGCAAATGGCGGATCTCGGTCGCCAGCCGCTCGACCGAGGCGGCGATCACGCCGAGCGTCGCGAAGAACATCGCGTGCCGGTCGCGCGGGATCACCTGGGTCGAGATCGGCTCGACAATCAGCCCCAGCTTCCCGGCGACATAAGCCTCCACGCGCGGATCCACATTGGCGAAGGTGCCGACCGCGCCCGAAATCGCGCAGGTCGCGACATCGGCCCGCGCGGCTTCCAGCCGGGCGCGGTTCCGCGCGAACTCGGCATAGGCCTGGGCCAGCTTCAGCCCGAAGGTCACCGGCTCGGCATGGATGCCGTGGCTGCGGCCGATGGTCGGCGTATATTTATGCTCCTCGGCCCGGCGCTTCAGCACGGCGAGCAGCGCGTCGAGATCGGCGAGCAGGATATCGGAGGCCCGCGCGAGCTGCACGGCCAGGCAGGTGTCGAGCACGTCGCTGCTCGTCATCCCCTGATGCAGGAAGCGCGCCGCGGGCCCCGTCCGCTCGGCGACATGGGTGAGGAAGGCGATCACGTCATGCTTCGTCTCCGCCTCGATCGCGTCGATCCGGGCGATGTCGAAGGGCGGCGAGTTCTTGTCCGCGGCCCAGATCGTTGCCGCCGCCTCCGGCGGCACGACGCCCAGCCCGGCCATCGCGTCCGCCGCATGCGCCTCGATCTCGAACCAGATCCGGAAGCGCGTCTCCGGCTCCCAGAGCGCGGTCATGGCGGGGCGGGCGTAGCGGGGAACCATGGCGGCGCGCGTAGCAACCGGCCGGGTCACGCGCAACGCATGGGAGTTGAATGGCCAATCAAATCGCTTGACAAGCCACTTGATTGACCGTTCAAGTGGCGGCATGAGCACGCTCCTCGCCGCCATCGCTTTGGCCGTTCAACCCGGGCCCTCCGCAACCTCTCGGCTCGAGCCCCTGGCCTTCGTGGTCGGCTCCTGCTGGCGCGGCGCCTTTCCGGGCGGCGCGCAGACCGACACCCATTGTTTCACCCCGGTGTACGGCGGGGCCTTTGTCCGCGACCTGCATGTCGTCGAGGGCGCGCCGCAGCCTTATTCGGGGGAGACGCTCTACCGCTGGGATACGGCGGCGGGCGGCATCGAATTTGATTATTACGCGTCGGACGGGTCGCACAGCAGCGGCGCGGCGCGGCCGGCCGCGAACGGACTGGTCTTCCCCGAACAGACGCATCGCAGCCCGGACGGCAGCGAGACCTTCATCCGCAGCTCCTGGACCCGCGACGGGGCCGA
>DATINU010000348.1:0-10026 GCA_035473955.1 Allosphingosinicella sp. | reverse complement strand
ATCGCCGCCAGGGTCACCGCGAAGATCAGGGTCACGGCGAACACCTCCATCGCCGCGCCCGGCGTCTGGTAGCCGGCGTAGCGATAGGCGAGCAGGTTGGCGAGCCAGGGCTCGAGCAAGGCAAGCTCGACGCCGAGCACGATCGCCGTCCCGAGCGCCCCCAACGCCGCGCCCCCGAGCACGCGCAGCCAGCCTTCGAACAGCCCCCGCGTCCCGTCGAACAGCAGGAACGCGATGAAGAACGGCCCGAGCGCCAGCAAAAGCCCGGCGACCAGCCGCACCACCGCCAGCGCCCCGATCGCGCTCGCCAGAAAGAGCACGCGCGCCCCGCCCAGCATCAATTCGTTGAAGCTCAGCAGCGGCATGCGCTGGCCCGGCTGCAGCACCGATTGCGCCTGCTGTTCGGGGGTTACCGCCGCGGCGCTGGCCTCGCCCGTGCCCTGGATGGCGAAGGCGAGCAGGGCCCGGTCGGCATAATCGAGCCGCGCGACCATGCCCCCGGTCGTGCCCGGCAAGGCGGCGGGCGCGCCGATCTCGCCGGCCAGCTCGGCGGGCCCGCGCAGCGCGACGTCGTAGATCAGGGTCCGGTAGGCGGGCCAGCCGGTGGCCAGCGCCAACACGATGCCGATCTTGATCATCGCCAGCACGCCGTCGCGCACGGTCAGGCTCTCGCCGAACAGCATCCGGTAGCCGAAGAAGGCGACGAAAAGGGTCAGCAGCCCCGCCAGCAGCAGCGACAGGCTCGATCCCGGCGCCGAGAGCGCCTGATAGCCGCTGGCGCCGATCGTCTGCGCCTGGCAATCCACATAATCGATCATCCCGGCGACGAAGCTGTTCGAAGGCAGGCCCTGGCACGCCATCATGCCACCTCGAGCAGGCGCGGGATCCAGGCGGCGGGATCGTCGCCCTCCTCGGCGCGGATCGCGTCGAGCAGGCGCACGGTGCGCTCGCGGCCGGAAAGGATGGTGAGCAGGTCGCGCTCGCCGGTGAGGTCGAGCCGCGCCACGACGCTTTCGGCGCCATGCTTGATCAGGAAGCAATGGGCGTTGTCGGGCAAAGTCCGCACCAGCTCATATTCGTGCGCGGTGAGGCCGAAGCCGTCCATGTAATCGTCCGCCCGCGCCTTCGGGTTGGCCATGAAGATCTGGGTCGCGGCCTGTTCGATGATCGCGCTGGCGATCCGGCTTTCGAGCGCGTCCTGCGCGCTTTGCGTGGCGAAGCCGACGATGCCGTTGCGCTTGCGGATCGTCTTCTCCCAATCCTTGATCCGCCGCACGAACACGTCGTCGTCCAGCGCTTTCCAGCCCTCGTCCACGACGATGATCGCCGCCGAGCCGTCGAGCCGCTCCTCGCCCCGGTGGAAGAGGTACATCATCGCCGGCGTGCGCAGCGCGGGATCGTCGAGAATCTGGGTCATGTCGAAGCCGACGGACTCTGCGGTGAGATCGGTCTTGTCCTGCGGATTGTCGAACAGCCAGGCGCGCTCGCCCTCGCCCCACCAGGGGCGCAGCCGCGCCCAGAGATCGGCGGCATGCGGCCGCTGCCCGCCGCGGAACAGGTCGGCGAGGTGACAGAGCTGGCGATGCTCGGCCGGCTGGCCGAAATTGGCGTCGACCGCGTCCTTGATCCGCGCGACCTCGTCGATGTCCGCCCCGCCCGCGAGCAAGGCCAGCCAGTCGATCAGGAACTGACGGTTGACCGGATTGTCTTCCAGTTGAAGCGGGTTGAGCCCGGACGGCGTCCCCGGCCGCAACAGATCGTAGCGGCCGCCAATGGCACGGATGAAGAGTTCGGCGCCGCGATCCTTGTCGAAGAAGATGATCCGGGGCCGGTATTTGCGTGCCTGGGCGAGCAGGAAATTCAGCACCACCGTCTTGCCCGAGCCCGACGGGCCGATCACCGTGAAATTGCCGAGATCGCCCTGGTGGAAATTGAAATAATAGGGCCCGGCCGCGGTCGTTTCCAGCAGCGTGACCGCCTCGCCCCAATGATTGCCCTCGGCCTGGCCGAGCGGGAAGTTATGGCCGCTGGCGAGGCCCGCGAAATTGCCGGTCGAAACGAGCCCGCGCCGCGCGATATATTTGAAATTGCCGGGGAATTGCGCCCAGAAGCTCGGCTCCAGGGCGATCTCTTCCCTGACCGCGATGATGCCGAGATCGGCGAGCGCCGCCTGCGCCTCGGCGACGCCCTCGTCCACGCCCTCCGGCGTCTCGGCGCGGATCGCGATCGACATGTGATGCTCGCCGAAGCCGGCGCGGCCGGCGGCGACCTCGTCCTTGGCGCTGGCGAGGTCCGCGCGCAGGCTCACCGCCTCGTCCTCGGCCGAGCGCATCCGGCGCAGCGCGAGGTTCATCCTTCCGAGCGCCTGCTGGCGCTCGACGAAGCCGAAGCTTTGCGAGATCACCAGCTCGAACGGCAGCCGCAGCAATTCGTCGAGCATGCCGGGCGCGGTCTGCCCCGGATAATCCTTGATCGAGACCATGCCGAGGAAGGAGCGCGGGCTCGGCCCGGCCGGCCCAAGCTCGATCGTCTCCTGGCCGAAGCTGATCCGGCGATAGGGGATGTAGGCGCCCGCATCCTGCATCGGCAGCAGCACCGGCCGCATCTCGGCATTGTAGAGCGAGGAAAGGAATTCGAGCGGCTCCGAGCAGGGGCCCTGCGGGGTCTGGTAAACGCCGAGCAATCGCGGCCCGTAATTGCCGAGCGCCGCCAGCATCGCGTCGCGCGCCGTATCGAGCGCGCGCAGTTCGGCGATCCGCGTCACCTCCTCGCCGTCGCTCGCCCGGTTCAGAAGCCCGCGCAACCGGTCCGCGCCGCCGACCCTGCCCTGCAGCGGGCGGCGGATCAGCGTCAGGAACAGCTCGTTGACGTAGAGCCGCTTGGTCGCGAGCCGCGCCTGCCAGGCGTCGTCCAGCGTCTGCGAGAATTCGTCGCGATGCTCGGCCGCCATTTCCGGCTCGATCCGGCGGCGGACGATATGGTGGTAGATGGCGAAGCGCGAGGAGCCGATCGATTGCAGCATCGCGTCGCGCAGCCGCTTGCGGTAGTTGATCTCATCGGTGTCGGCGGTCTCGAACAACAGGCCGCGCAGGTGGATCACC
This sequence comes from Allosphingosinicella sp., assembly GCA_035473955.1. GTDB lineage: Bacteria > Pseudomonadota > Alphaproteobacteria > Sphingomonadales > Sphingomonadaceae > Allosphingosinicella. Next base: position 6,925 of record DATINU010000348.1, on the reverse strand, counting down.
TGCATCAGCATGCCGTCGCGCGTCTCCAGCGTATGGTCGTCCACATGGCGCGCATAGGGCAGGTGATGCCCGGCGCTCTTCTCGCGGGCCACGGCCCGCTGCGAAGGGCTCATGGACGATAGGAATTGCATCGCCAGACCGAATAATTGCGGACGCGCGGGCAGCGGCCGACCTTGGTGAGCCACAGATCGAAGAAGCGCGGCTCGCGCACGCAGAGCAGCACGCCCAGCACATGGATGACGAGCGCCGCGACCAGCGCCCAGATCGAGCGGAAGATCAGGAACAGCTCCGTCGCGATCACCGCATTGGCGATGAAATAGCTATAGGTGACGCCCGCGAACATCTGCGGCCGCGTCAAGGCCACGAAACACGTGTCTCGTTCGATCCCGTTCACGGTTTATTGTCCGAGCGTGGCCGTGGACTGGATGCCCGCGACGATCGAGGCGGCTCCGAAGAGGATGAAGCAGCCGAGGATGACGGTGGCGCCGTAGCGCCAGTTGATCCGCCCGGTGAGCATCAAGAGGCCCACGGTGGCGACCGCGATCACCGCGACGACGGTGGCGATCGTGCCGAGCAAAGTGCCTTCGAGCCAGCGCACCGCCGCGACGATCACGCCAGAGCCCTGCGGGTCGGCGAGCGAGCCCTGGGCCGAGGCGGCGGTCGAGAAAGCGGCGGCGAACAAACCGCCCAGCAAGGGGGCCGCGCCTATCCCGTTCTGCCCCTTAGCCTTTGTACGCCAAGCCATACCGATTCGCCTCCCGGAGCGGATACTGCCCCCAGCGGCGGCCAAAGCCAATAGAAAGCCGCCGAAAAGGCGGGACGGCCTAGGGCCTGTACTCTAGGCGGCGGCGCGGTCCCGCTCACGGGCCTCGGCTTTCAGGAGATCGCCGATCGAGGCGTCGAAATGATCGCCCATCGCCATCGTGGCGACGACCGGATCGCGGCGCTGGATCGCCTGCGCCACCACCCGGTGCCGCTCGATCATCGTGCGCTGGTGCTGCTCGGCGACCCTCGTCTGCCAGGCGGCGGGCACGGCGACCCGCATCAGCGGCCCGAAGCTGTCGACGATCTGCACGAAGAGCGCGTTGTGGGTCGCCCGCGCGATCGCCTCGTGAAAGGCGATGTCGTGCTTGGTGCGCAGCGCGAGATCGTCGCCCGCGTCCGCCATCGCTTCGGCGAGCGCGCTGATTTCGTCCGCCTCCTGGTCGGTGCGGTTCAGCGAAGCGAGCTCGGCGGTGCGCATCTCGATGGTCCGGCGCACGTCCCAGATTTCGGGAACGCTGACCTGCGCGGTCGAGACGGCATGATCGAGCGAGGCGGCGATCACCGCGCCGTCCATTGCTCCGACCCGGGGCTTGCGCCCGTTGCCGACGTCGATCAGGCGCAGCGCCGCGAGCGCGCCGAACGCTTCGCGCATCACCGCGCGGCTCACCCCCAGCAGCCCCGCGAAATGGGCCTCGCCCGGCAGCGTGTCGCCGACGCGCAGATGCTCGTCCCGGATATGGCCGGTGACCGCGTCCATCGCCTGCTGGACGAGCGAGCCGCCGCCGTTGCGGCCGATCGAGATCGCCGCCGTCATGCCGCCGCTCCACAGGCCCGGTAGTCGGAGGGGCTGCGCCCGAAGCGCCGGCTGAACGCCCGCGCGAAGCTCGCATTGTTCAGATAGCCGTTCTCATAGCCGATCGAGGAGACCGGCTTGTCGGTGGTGAGCAGCATCCGGCTGGCCTGGCCGAGCCGTCGCTCCGCCAGCGCTTCCGCGATCGTGCAGGCGAAGGCGTCCTTGAAGCCGCTGGTCAGCTTGGCCCGGTTGAGGCCGCAGGCGCGGCCGATCATGTCGAGCGTCAGTTTCTCGTGCCAGCGCTCGTCGATCATCGTGCGCGCCGCCATCAGCCGCCTGGTATCGGCGAAGGAGAGCGCGGCGCCGGCCAGCGGGACCAGCGCGCCGAGACTCAGCATGCGCACCGTCTCGCAAAGCAGCTCCAGGCTCTTGGCGAGCCGGTAGACCGGCCGCGCCGCGCCCGTCGCCCGGCAATCGCGCAAGGCCAGCGCGATCGCGCGCAGCTCGCTCGGCAGGTGATAGCCGTGCCGGTCCTCTTCGTGCGGGTTGCGTCCGCCCACGCGCAGCAGCGCGTCTCGCGCCACGAACAGGAAAAGCAGGTCCGCATCGTCGCCGTCAAACCCCTCCGAGGCGCCGATGCGGACCGCCGGCTGAGCCCCCGCTCTGCCGAAGTCGAACTGAAAGATGATGGGATCGTGCGGCATGGGCACGCCGGCGCGGGGGCCCCGGCCGATCACCGCCGTCATTTCCGGCGAGACCTCGATCCATTCCATGGAGTCCGCGGCTCCGGCCGCGGGCAACGCCTGTCCCATCCTCGAATCTCCCGCCCCGGTTTCCGGGGTCGAAGGGCGCCTAACCTATCTTATAGGTGAAGTCAATACCTTTCAGATAGGTCAGCGCGCACCGCCCCGCAAGTTCGCCCGCAAAACGCGGCTTTCCCCCCGCAAACCGCCGTCAGGTCCCCCGCCTATTCGCCTCAAACCGCCGCCATAACGCCGCCATAACGCCGCCACAGCGCCGCCAAAACGCCGCCAAATCCCGGCCTAATCGTGAAAGTTGGTGGGCGGGCAGCGCCGCATCGCGGCGAGAAACGCGACGAAGGCAAGCGCGCTGGTCGCGACGCCGACGATCGCCAGGGCCGGTGCGAGCTGCGCCTCCCCGCCCAGCAACTTGCTGACCCCCGCGACGGCGGTCGGCGCGAGGCCGTAGCCGATCAGCCCGGCGATCGCGATGAACACGCCGATCGAAAGCCCGCGCAATTCGTTCGGCAGAAACACGGTGAGCGAGACGGCCACGATCAGGCCGGTCAGCGTCCCACAGAGCAGCAGCAGCCCGATCGCGGCGGCGAAGACGGGCAAATTGGGGCTGAGCGGAAACAAGGCCGCCGGGATCCCAAGCGCCGCCGCGATCACCGCGCCGAGCAGCAAGCCGCCCGGCCGGCCGCTCTTCTGCCCGAGATCGGCGCTGATCCCGCCAAGAATCGCCCCGCCTAAGCCGGCGAGAAAGATCATCAGGCCCATCCAGCCGGCGACCTCGTCCGGCCCGACGCCATAATTGCGCGACAGCACGGGCACGGCCCAGATCCCGCCCGCGGCATCGGCCATCACCACGCTGACCTGGCCCGCGAACAACGGCCCGAGAAAACGCCGCCGCTGCCAAAGCTCGCCGAGCACGACCCGGAACGCGGCGCGCGGGCCCGCCTCCATCTCGTGCCGCGCGGGCTCGCGCAGGAACAACAGGGGCACGACGAGAATCGCCGCGAGCACGGCCAGAATCAGGTGGGCGCCCCGCCAGGGCGACATCGCGCCCAGCAGGTTCTCCGCCGCCCCCTGCCCGATCCTCCCGAACAGCCAGCCGACGAGGCCGAAACCGGCGGCGATGCCGAGCCGCTGGCCCAGCGAGACGATCAGGGTGCCCCGGCCGCGCGCCGCGGTCGCGCAAAGGTCCGCGGTGAGCGACAAGGCGGCGGTCAGCCCCCCCGTGGTCCCGATCGCGGTGAGCATCCGCGCAGCGAACAGCGTTTCCACGCTCGGCGCGAAGGCGGTCCCCAGTGTGCCGGTGATCCCCAACAGCGACAGCAGGATGAGCAGCCGGACCCGGTTGACCCGGTCGACCGCGATCCCGATCGGAATCGAAAGGAGCAGCAGCGGAATGGCGATCGAGACACCCTGGATCAGGCTCAGCTGGACATCGCTGAGCCCCATCTGCGCCTTGGCGCCCTCCTGCACCGTGCTGAACGAGCCCATCAGGGTGAAGCCGATGCCGACTGCCAGCGCGAGCGCGAGCAGCCGCGGCATGGCGCGGGCGAAGGGCGGCGGCGCGGAAGTCATGTCGGTGGAGCCCCCTGCGTCATTGCGAGCCCCGAAGGGGCGCGGCAATCCAGTCGCTGGATCGCCACGGCGCTGCGCGCCTCGCGATGACGAGCTTGGGAACGGCTCACAGCTGGAAAATCTTGCCGGGGTTGAACAGATCCTTGGGGTCTATCGCCCGCTTGATCACCCGCATCATCTCGACCGCTTCGCCAAGCTCCTCGACCAGCCAGTCCTGTTTGCCGAGGCCGATGCCGTGCTCGCCCGTGCAGGTGCCGTCCATCGCCAGCGCCCGCTCGACCAGGCGGCGGTTGAGCCGTTCGACCTCCGCTTGCTCTTCCGTGCTCTCGGGGTCGATCACGAAGATGACGTGGAAATTGCCGTCGCCGACATGGCCGAGGATCGGCGCCGGGATAGCGGTCGTCTCAAGATCCTTCTTCGTCTCGCTGATACATTCGGCGAGCCGGCCGATCGGCACGCAGACGTCTGTCGCCCAGCCGACCGCGCCCTGGCGCAGCGCCACCGCCGCGTAAAAGGCCTCGTGCCGCGCCTTCCAGAGCTTCGAACGCTCCTCGGGCAGGTTCGACCATAAGAATTCGCCGCCGCCATTGGCCTCGGCGAGCATCTTCACATTCTCGATCTGCTCGGCGACGCCCGCGGGCGAGCCGTGAAATTCGAAGAAGAGTGTCGTCACCTCGGGATAGCCGAGGTCCGAACGCTGGTTCACCGCCTTCATCTGCACGTCGTCGAGGATCTCGACCCGCGCCAGCGGCACGCCGAGCTGAATCGACTGGACGACGGTATCGACGGCGCCTTCGATCGTCTCGAAGCCGCAGACCGCCGCCGAGATCGTCTCGGGAATGCCGTGCAGCCGCAAAGTCACCTCGGTGATGATACCGAGCGTGCCTTCCGAGCCGATCAGGAGCCGGGTCAGATCATAGCCCGCGGCCGACTTCCTCGCCCGCCGCGCGGTGCGGATGTCGCGCCCGTCCGGCGTCACCACGCGCAGCGAAAGAACCGCTTCGCGCATCGTGCCGTAGCGCACCGCGTTGGTGCCCGAGGCGCGGGTCGCGGCCATGCCGCCGAGCGTCGCATTGGCGCCGGGATCGATCGGGAAGAACAGCCCCTGGTCGCGCAGATGCTCGTTCAGCTGCTCGCGCCGCACGCCCGCCTGCACCGTGCAGTCGAAATCCTCCGGATTGACCGCGATGATCGCGTTCATCTCCGAAAGATCGAGGCTGATCCCCCCGCGCACCGGCGTGACATTGCCCTCGACCGAGGTGCCGGCGCCGAAGGCGATGATCGGCACCTCTTCGGCGACGCAGAGCTTCACGACCCCGACGACCTCTTCGGTCGAGTGCGGGAAGACGACCGCATCCGGCAGCACGGCGGCGAAATGGGTTTCGCTGCTGCCGTGCTGCAGGCGCATCGCCTCGCCGAGATGGACACGATCTCCGGCGATGCCGCGCAGCTTCTCGACGAAGCCATCGGGAAGCGGGCGGCCCGTATTGGCGGGCGCGGCCATGGTCAGTAGCTGAGCCGGATGCGCGCGCCGTAGCGGGCACGATCGCCGATGATGCCGAGATCGGAAGCCGGCAGGCCCGCGAGCTGCAGCGTGGTCCGCTCGATGTAGCTCTCCCAATAATCTTCATTGAAGATGTTGTTGGCGAAGAGCGAGAATTCGAACGGCCCGTGGCGGTAGCTGACCTGCGCGTTCACCAGGATGTAGCTGTCCAGAAAGGTCGGCGTGGTCTGGTTCAGCGTCGCGGCGAGCCGCCGGCCCTTGCCGGTCGCGCCGGCGGTCAGGGTCAGCTCGTCTTCGCCGAACGGGATCACATAGTCGCTGTTGAGGCTGAACGTGTAATCGGGCTGGAAGGTCAGATGGTCGGAGGAGAGCACCCGGCCCGTCGTCGCCGTATAGGCGTCGGTGTTGGTCAGCCGGGCATGGGTGTAGCCGAGCGCGCCGGTGATCGTCCATTGCGGGGTCGGGCGGAAGACCGTCTCGATCTCGAAGCCGTAGCTCTCGACGTCGCCGGTGTTGAGATCGACCGTGACCAGGCCGCCGCCGGTCGCCGGAGCGATCGAGTTGAGGCCGATATAGTCGCTATAGTCGCTGTAGAAGATCGCGCCCGAAAGCGAGAAGCGATTGTCGTCCGTGCGATAACGCGTGCCGAATTCGTAGGTCCAGGCCGAATCGCCGGTATAGGTCCGGGTCGGGGCGGTCGGCGCGTTGAAACCGCCGCCGCGATAGCCGCGGGCGACCGAGGCGTAGCTCATGAAGTTCGGCGTCCAGCGGCGCGTGACGGTGAGCCGGGGCTCGACCTGGTCGGATTCGATCCGCGCGTCGGGCACGGGCAGCGGCACGGTCATGCCGGCCTGGAACAGGGTGATGCTGCCCTGCGCGAGCCGGTCTTCATGATCGTAGCGCAGGCCGAGCGCGACCTCCCAATCGGCGGTCGGCCGCCAGAAGACGGTACCGAAGGCGGAATAGGTGTCTGCGCGGGCCTGGCTCGTGGTGATGCGCGTCAGCCCGAGCGGCAGGATCTGCGTGATATCGACCAGCGAACCCGTCTCACGGCTGTAGAACAGGCCGAACAGGGTCGAGACCGTATCGGTGAGCTCGCTGTCGAGGCGGAGCTCGAGCGTCTTGGTACGCAGCCGGTCGGTGCCGGTGGCACGCGCGATATTGAGCGGGCCGAAGTCTACGTCGCTGTCGGTCGACTCGGTGTTGCGGCCGTCATAGGCGGCCATCAGCGTCAAATTGCTGTTGATCGAATCGATCGCGACGTCGGCGCGTCCGTTCACGCCGAAATAGTCGTAATTCGCGCGGTTCAGCGCGTTGAACTGGATGTCGCGCGAATAGTTCTGCGGACCCGTGACCCGGGCGTAGGGCGTGTTGGCGCCGTCGATCCAGTCGTAATAGCCGTTAAAGGTCAGCACGAGCCCGCTCGTCGGCGTGGCGCGGATCGTGGCGTTCAGCGAATCCGAGCTGAGCCGGTTCTGGTCGCCGCCGATGACGATGTTCCTCAGGAAACCGTCCTGCTCTCGGTGGTCGCCG
>DATINU010000347.1:0-11797 GCA_035473955.1 Allosphingosinicella sp. | reverse complement strand
GCACCGCCGATGATCGCGCCGGTCGTGCCGTCGCCGCGGCGATAGAGGCGCCCGTCGCGGGCGATCTCGCGCCCGATCAGCGCGCCCGCGCCGCCGCCCACGATCGCGCCGGTGGTGCCGTTGCCGCAGCGATAGCGGCTGCGATAATAGCGGCGCCCCGAATAGCGGGTCGGATAATAGCCGTAGCCGCCACGATAGCCGTAGCCGTTGTTATAATAGGGGTCGTACCCGCCATAATAAGACGGTGCGTAGCCCACATAGACCCGGGTGCGGGGCCGGTAATAGCGGCTCCGGTTCCGGTAGCGGCGGCCGTCGCGATAGCGGTCGCGGCGGTAATCCCGGTCCCGGTAGCCGTCGCGATCGCGATAGCCGTCCCGATAATAGCCGTCGAGCCAGCCTTGCGCCTCTGCGGGCGCGGCGAAGGCGACGGTCGCGGAGAGCGCCACGCTGGCGCCGATGAGGAAGGTTTTGAGCATGATTGCGCTCCTGTGCTTGAGACAGTCGGACGAAAAACGCCGTCCTGATGCCCCAAGTTTCCGCTTTTTCGGCTGAGCGGGCGATGAACGGGATGGTTAACGGGGTGAAAGCGGCGTCTGGCCTATCGCGACCGCTCGTTCGGGGCCTGGGCTCTGCCGCCCCACTGCCGGAAATTGCGCGCGATTTCGGGGGCGAGATCGGCATCCTCCGGCGCCAACTTATGGGTGAGCTGAAGCACATTCATGTCTTCTTCGGGCTCGATTGTCACGATGCCGCTGATCGGCATATCGGCGGCGAACATGCTGTCTTCTGTGCCAAGGCCGGTTCGCCCTGCCGGCGTGGCAAACTCCACCTCCCTCGCGCTGACTCTCCGCAACACGTCGTCGGGGTACGGCCCGGACGGCAAAGCAAATTCGATGCCGTCCAGGGCGGCATTATCCGCGACCCGCCGCGCGAAGCTCATATGGTCCGGAAAGACTCTCGCGATCGTTTTCGCGACGGCGAACCGCCCCGACGTGCCGCCAAAATGATAGACGATTTGAACGCCTGGGCCGCGATACTGATGTTCCCGATGAAGGACGTCGGTGGCGCTGCGCCGCTCAGGCGTGACGATCAGCGCCGCTCCGCTCGACCCGGAGATGCCGACGCAATGCCACCCCCGCGGCGCCAGCACGCCCGCATCCCCGTCCGAGTAGAAAGCGAGCCGGGCAGCCAAGGCCGGGTCCGCGACATTCGGCACAGGGCCGGAGCGGGGCGCGGGCCGGTCGCCCATCTGGCCGGCGAAGGGGCAGCCGACAAAGACTATGGCGGAAGGAGGAGCGACGGCCGGGCCAGCGCATGCGGCGAGCACCAGCGCAATCGTGAGCGATGAGCCAGGCCCTCGCTTCACCGCGCTCCGCCGCTCCTTGCTGGCACTTCGAGTCCGGTGAAATGGGCGATGAAGGCGTACATGTCGGTATATTCGGCGATCTGCTTGTCGGTGGGCTTGCCCGAGGCGTGGCCGGCGCGCGTTTCGATGCGGATCAGGTGCGGGTTGGGGCCCCGGTCGGCGGCCTGGATCGCGGCGATATATTTGAAGCTGTGCATGGGCACGACCCGATCGTCCGTGTCGGCGGTGGTGACCAGCATCGGCGGATAGGCCGTGCCGGCACGGATGTTGTGATAGGGCGAATAGGCCCTGAGCACGCGGAAATCGGCCTCGCGGTCCGGATAGCCATAATCGTCGACCCAGTAGCGGCCGGCGGTGAAGCGATCGAAGCGGAGCATGTCCATCACGCCCACGGTGGGCAAAGCGGCGGCGAACAGATCCGGGCGCTGGTTGAGGACCGCGCCGATCAGGAGGCCGCCGTTCGAGCGGCCCTCGATGGCGAGGCGCTGCCGGCTCGTGATCCCCTGCGCGATCAGATATTCACCCGCGGCGATGAAATCGTCGAACGTATGCTGCTTTTCGGCGCGGCGGCCGGCATCGTGCCAGGCCTGGCCGTACTCGCCGCCGCCGCGCAAATTCGCGACCGCGAGCACGCCGCCCATATCGACCCAGGTCATCCATTTCGGCTGGTAGCGGGGCAATTCCGACGCGTTGAAGCCGCCATAGCCGTAGAGCAAAGTCGGCTGCGGAGTGCGCAGATCGAGACCGCGGCGGTGGACCAGGAACATCGGCACGCGGGCGCCGCCGGTGGAGGGGTAGAAGACCTGGCGGACCTCATATTGCGTGGGATCGAAGGCGAGGCGCGGCTCGGCGAAGGCGCTGCTCCGCCCGGTTGCGCTGTCGTAGCGGTAGACGGCGCCGGGACTGTTGAAGCTGGCATAGGAATAGAAGGTTTCGCCCGAGGATTGATCGCCCCGGAAGCCGGTCGTGCTGCCGATGCCGGGCAGGCGGATCGTGCCGGCGCGGCGGCCGTCGAGCGTGAAAGTGCGCACCTCGCTCTTCGCGTCGACGAGATAGCGCGCGATCAGCTGGCGGCCGACGATCGAAGCGCCCTGCAAAGTCGCCGAATCCTCGGCGACGAGTTCGCGGATGGCGAGCGCCGGCTGGCCGATGTCGGTGGCGACGATGCGCTGGCGCGGCGCGCCGTTGTTGGTGCTCCAGTAGAAAATGGCGCCGCTGTTCCCGAGATAGGACCAGTCATGCTCCATGCCGGTGATCAGCCGGCGCGGGGCGGCGTTCGGCTGGCGCAGATCGATCAGGGTGATTTCGTAGCGCGCGTCCGTACCCTCGTTCGAGCTGACGATCAGCCAATTGCCGTCCTCCGAGACCTCGCCATTGTGGCTGAGCCGGGGCCGGTCCGGCGTCGCATAGACGAGGCGATCCTCGCCCTGGGGCGTGCCGAGGCGGTGGAAATAGATGGCGTGATTCTCGTTCAGCGACTGGAATTGCGCGCCGTGGGCGGGCTCCGGAAAGCGCGAATAGAAGAAGCCGGAGCCGTCCTTCGCCCAATCGAGGTTGGAGAATTTGACCCAGCGGACCTCGTCCGAGGTCGGCTGCCCGGTGGCGACGTCGAGCACGCGCACGATCCGCCAGTCGGTGCCGCCGTCCTGCACCGAATAGAGGAGGTGGCGGCCGTCATGGGACGGATCCCATTCGGCGAGCGCGGTGGCGCCGTCCCGGCTCCAGCCATTGGGATCGATCAGGACGCGCGGGGTGCCGTTCAACCCCTGGCGGACGTAGAGGACCGACTGGTTCTGCAGCCCGTCATTGCGGGTGTAGAAATAGTTATTGCCGGCCTTCTCCGGGAGGCCGAAGCGCTCATAATTGTAGAGCTCGGTCATCCGGGCGCGGATCGCGTCGCGGCCGGGAAGCGCGGCGAGGAAGGCGCTGCTCACCGCATTTTGCGCATCGACCCACTGACGGACCCGCGCATCCTCGCGCACGTCGTTCTCGAGCCAGCGATAGGGATCGGCGATCCGCTCGCCGAACCGCTCCTCGACCGTGTCGCCCTTCTGCGTCTCCGGATAGGTCATGCCCGCGGGCTGGGCGAAGGCCGCGGCGGCGGCGAAAGGAAGCAGGAGCAAGGCGGCGAAGCGCATGGGCAAGACCTTCGGAAAAAGAGCTGTGCGCCAGCGCCCTAGCAGCCTTGCGCGCCTTGCGGAATGCGCCGAAGGAGCGGCCATGAAAAAGCTGCTGTCGCTCGCCGCCTTGCTGGCCCTCGCCGCCCCCGCCTTCGCCCAGACCACGACCGATCCCGGATCGCCCGCGTCCTACGCCCCCGTCGATCCGCAGCGTCTCTCCGATTGGACGCGCGCGCTGGCGGCGGACGAGATGCAGGGCCGCGGCCCCGGCACCGAGGGCGAGACCCGGGCCATCGCCTGGCTGACCGAACAGTTCCGCGCGCTCGGGCTCGAGCCCGGCGGCGAGCATGGCGGCTGGACCCAGCGCGTGCCGATGATCCGCACGCAGGTGCAGAATCCGGCCAGCTTCACGATCGCCGGCCATGGCGAGACGCTGACCCTCAACGCGCCCGCCGACATCTACGTGAACACGGTGCGCGAGACCGATCGGGTGCGGATCGCGAACGCGCCGATGGTCTTCGTCGGCTACGGCGTCGCCGCGCCGGAACGCGGCTGGGACGATTTCGGCGACGTCGACCTCAATGGCAAGATCGCCGTTTTCCTGGTCAACGATCCCGATTTCGAGGCGGGCCCGCGCGATCCGGTCAACGGCCGCTTCGGCGGCCGGGCGATGACCTATTACGGCCGCTGGACCTACAAATTCGAGGAGGCGGCGCGGCGCGGCGCGATCGGCGCGCTCGTCATCCACGAGAGCGATGGCGCGGGCTATGGCTGGAACACCGTCCAGGCCGGCGCGGGCGAGAATTACAATATCGTGCTCGGCCCGGGCGCGCCGCAGCCGGTGCTGCTCCAGGGCTGGCTGCAGCGAACCGTGGCGGTCGATCTCTTCCGCCGCGCCGGGCTCGATTTCGAGGCGGTGAAGCTGCGGGCGCGGAGCGGCGGCTTCCGCCCGATCGACCTCGGCGCCGCGTTCAGCGCCGATCTGCCGGTGTCGGTGCGGCGGATCGAGAGCCACAACGTCGTCGCCAGGCTGACCGGGCGGCGGCGGCCGAACGAGACGATCATGTTCTCCGGCCATTGGGACGCCTACGGGATCGGCGCGCCCGATGCCTCGGGCGACACGATCCGCAATGGCGCCCATGACGACGCGCTCGGCATGGCCGGGGTGCTGGAGCTGGCCCGCTTGTTCGCGAACGGCCCGAGACCGGCGCGCACCTTGCTCTTCGCCGCCTGGACCGGCGAGGAGCGCGGCCTGCTCGGCTCCGAATATGTCGCCGCCAATCCGCTCTATCCCGCCGAAACGATGGCCGCGAGCATCGCGCTCGACACGCTGCAGACCGCCGGCCCCGCGCGCGACGTGATCCTGATCGGCCGCGGCCAGAGCGAGCTCGAGGATTTGATGACGCGCATGGCCGCGAGCCAGGGCCGCGCCGTCACCCCCGACGCGCAGCCGCAGCGCGGGCTCTTCTATCGCGCCGATCATTTCCCCTTCGCCCGGCGCGGCGTCCCCGTCCTGCTTTTGATGGCGCTGGGCGGCGGCGCCGATCTGGTCGAGGGCGGGCGGGCGGCGGGCGACCGCTGGGTCAGCGACTTCACCGCCCGCTGCTACCACCAGACCTGCGACCAATGGTCGCCGGACTGGGACCTGCGCGGCGCCGCGCAGGACGTGAGCCTCGCCTACCGGATCGGCCGGGAGCTGGCGACCGGCCGCGCCTGGCCGCAATGGCGCGAAGGCTCCGAATTCCGCGCGGTCCGGGCGCGATCCGAAGGCCGGCGCCGCTGATTCAGGCTTGCCAAAGGGCGTGGACCGAGCGATGATATGTTGTAACACCTAACGTGGAGGTGCGGCATGGATAAGCGAGTTTTCACCTGGATCGGTGCGATGCTGGGGGCCGGCGCCCTGATCGCGGGCGGCATTGCCCTCGGCCAGCCGAATGCGCGGCCGCCCCGCCCGGCCGCCGCGGCCAAGGCCTCGGGCAGCCTCGCCGCCTTCCGTTCCGACGCCGAGCTGCGCCGCTTCCTGCGCCGCTCCCGCGAGAGGCCCGAAGCCATGATGGCGATGGAGCCGCCACCTTCCCCGATGATGGCCCCTTCACCCGCGCCGCCGGCGACCGCGACGCCCGGCGCGGCCGACGTCGCGGCGGAGAGAGGTGTCGTCGTCACCGGCTCGGCGGCGCAGCAGCCGAGCATCACCAACAATCAGGAGGCGAATGTCGACGAGGGCGGGATCGTCAAGGTCAGCGGCGACAACCTCGTCATCCTGCGCCGGGGCCGCCTGTTCACGGTCAGCCTGACCGGCGGCGGCATGCGGCCGGTGGATTCGATCAACGCCTTCCCGCCCGGCGTTTCCGGCGAGGACGACTGGTATGACGAGATGCTGCTGCTCGGCGACCGGGTGATCGTCGTCGGCTACAGCTATGCGCGGGGCGGCACGGAGATCAACCGCTTCCGCCTGAGCCCGAACGGGCGGCTGCGCTACGAGGACAGCTATCACCTGCGGTCCAACGATTATTATTCGTCGCGCAATTACGCCTCCCGGCTGATCGGCAACCGGCTGATCTTCTACACGCCGCTTTATCTCGATTGGGACGACGATCCGCTGGAGGCGCTGCCCGGCATGCGTAAATGGCAGCCCGGCTATGACGAGGAGACGCCCTTCCGGCGGATCGCCACGGCGCGGCAGATCTTCATCGCCCCGCGGATGCGCGAACCGGGCAAATATGAGATCGAGACGCTGCATTCGGTGACGAACTGCGATCTCACGGCGCCGGTGCTCGATTGCTCGGCAGTCGGCGTCCTGGGGCCGGAATCGCGGACCTTCTACGTCTCGGCAGGCGGCGTCTATCTCTGGGTTTCCGGGGCCGCGCGCGACGAGCGCGAAGCAGGCCAGTCCTTCCTCTACCGGCTGCCGTTCGGGCGGGAGCTTCCTTCGGCGATCGAGACGCGCGGCGCGCCGGTCGATCAATTCTCGTTTCGCGAGGACGCGGGCGAAGGCATGCTGAACGTCCTCGTCCGGGCCGAGAGCGGCGGCGACTGGATGGGCGGGCCGGAAGTAAGCAATGGCGACGTCGCCCTGCTCCGCCTGCCGATCGCCGATTTCGGCGACGGCTCGAACGCGGCGGCCCGCACCCGTTACCGGCGGCTGCCCAACCCGGGCGGCGACGCATGGAACTTCCAAAACCGCTTCGTCGGCGATCATATCCTTTACGGCGGCGGGGCTTATGGCGAGGACCGGCCCGCGACCCTGTTCGCCGCGCCGATCCGCGGCGGGCGTGCGGTCACGCTGCCGCTCAGCCACGCGATCGGGCGGATCGAGATACTGGGGCGCGACGGGCTGGTCGTCGGCAGCGGCGCGGACGGCAGCCTCGGCTTCACCGCCATCAATCTGGCGGGCGGGGCGCGGCTGGGCGACGTCTTCACCCTTCCCGCCGCCGCAGAGGGCGAAACCCGCAGCCATGCCTATTTCTTCCGGCCGGACAATGCGGATGGCAGCTCGGGCATCCTGGGCCTGCCGATCGCCAAGCCGGTCGAGGAAGCTTATCAGCGCTTCTTCGGCAGCGCCGCATCGATGCTCTTCCTCAGGCGCGACGATCGCCGCTTCGCCGAGGCCGGGGAGCTGGACGCGCAACTGCGCGGCGTCGTCGAGGACGATTGCCACGCCTCCTGCACCGATTGGTACGGCAACGCCCGGCCGATCTTCCTCGGGGGACGGATTTTCGCCCTGCTCGGCTACGAGCTGGTCGAAGGGCGGCTGGACGGCGGACGGATCAGGGAAACGGGTCGGGCCAATTTCTCGCCGGGCGGGCGCCGCCGCCAGGGCGACTGATCGCGCGCTACCGGCCCGTCCCAAGCGCCGCGCCGGCGAGGGCGGCGATGAGCTTGGTCACTTGGGAGAGCGCGACCCAGCCCCAGATCGAACCGGCGGTCTGCGCGGCGATCAGGATCGTCAGGTCGACGAGGTTGTAGAACAGGGCGGCCGCAGCGGCGACGAGCAGAGCGCCGCGTCTTTCCCGCCCCCTGGCCAGCGCATAGCCGGCAACCAGCATCAGCGGGATGCCCGCGACGACGCTGCCGATCGGCGCGGCGGTTTCGGCGAAGCTCTGATAATGGGCATAGGGCTGGCCCGGACTGATGAAGGTCGCATAGACCCAGACCATGAGGAAGCTGGCCGCGACGTTGGCGATCATCACGCCGAGCGCCGCAGCGGGGATGAGCAGGAGATCGCGCCGCGTCATCGTCTTCGCCTAGACAATCACGTCGTCCGGCAGATTGCTTGCCTTGTAGGCCCGCTTGTTCAGCGGAATCGCGCCCCGCTCGAAGACCCCTTCGCTGACGTTCTTCAGCGCCTTGGGAAGGAACCAGCGCAGGTAGAAGCGCCAGCCCATCCCCATCGCGAAGACGAGCGCCCAGGGCTGGTTTTCGTAGGACTGGACGAGCTCCACGCGAGTCCCGCCCCCGACGGGGGTCAGCGTCCATTCGACGCGCATCGGCGGCGGCTGCCTCCCGCCCTCCGGCGCCCGGTTCCGCCACGACCAGGCGAGGCGGTGCGGCGGCTCGGCCTCGATCACCTCGCAGTCCACGATCCCGGACGGACACAGCCTTTCCGGATCATATTGAAAGCGGAACTTGCTGCCCACTTCCGGCGCGAAGGCGGTGACCGGCATCAGCCATTCGGCGAGCGCATGGGGATCGGTGAGCGCGGCCCATACGTCCTCGATGCCGTGCTTGTAGGTGGCGACCCTTCGGAACGACTTCATTGGGGCCTCGCTTTCCGGTCCAGATAGTCGCCCAGCCTGGCCAGCCGCTCGTCCCAGAATTCTTCGTAGGGCTTCAGCCAGTCGAAGGCCTCGGCCAGCGGCCGGGCGTTCAGCGAATAGATGCGTTCGCGGCCATTCGGCCGGGCTTCGACGAGGCCGGCCCGCGCCAGCACCGACAGATGCTCCGAAAAGGCCGGCTGGCTCGCGCGCGGGGCCAGGGCCGTGCGCAGCGAATTGGCGCTCCTCTCGCCCGCCATCAGCAGGTCGAGCACGGCGCGCCGGGTCGGATGGGCGATCGCGCTGAACGCGGAGGCATCGGCTGACGGTCTGGCCATCCGAGGCCATTACATCGGGTTTAACCGATACGTCAATGGCCCGGTTAGTGGACGGCGCGGGCCTCGCGCTCGGCCTTGGTGGCGAGGCTGAAGCGGGGCTCGGGCGTGCGAAGCCGTTCGAGCAGCAGATCGGCGGCGTAGCGGCCCACCGCGGGACCGTGCTTGAAGCCGTGGCCGGAGCCGCCGCCGACCAGCACGACATTGCCCCAGCGCGGATGCAGATCGATCAGGAAATCGCCGTTCGAGCTGTTCTCGTACTGGCAGACGCGCGACTCGCTGAGCGGCCGGTTCGCAAGCGCCGGGAAGCGGCGGGCCATGAAGGCGCGCGCGTCGGCCAGCGCCCGGGCGGAGAAGGCGCGATCGCCCGTATCGGGATCCATCGGCGCTCCGTGCGCATCATGGGCGATCTTGAAGCCGCGTCCTTCGAGGTCCGGAAAGCCGTAATAGATGTCGCCGCCGTTGAAATCGGCCCAGCCGGGCAAACGGCCGACCTCGTAACGCGCATCGCCCGGCTCCGGCGCGAAGAAGAACACCTCTTGCCGGGTCGGGAAGATGCGGCGGCCGAGCAGCTCCGGAAACATTCTCCCGAGCCACGGCCCGCAGGCGAAGACGAAGCCGTTCGCCTCGATGATTTCGCCGGACAAAGTGAAGATCGTGTCGCGGACGGGCGCGTCGGTGGGCGGCCGGATCGCCTCCTGCCGATATTCGCCGCCCTCGCGGACGAATTCCGCGACGAGGGTCTGTACCGACCGGCGCGCCATCAGCGCCCCGAATTCGGGCTCGTAAAGGCCGGCGGCGATGCCGGTGAAATCGATCTGCGGGAAGCGGCGGCGCATCTCCGCGGCCTCGAGCAATTCGGTCGGCAGGCCGAGCCGCCGGTGCACCGCCATGGTCTGGCCGAGGAAGGGGTCGTTCTCCGGGAAGAAGAACAGGACGCCGGTCCGGTGGAAGATCGGCAGGCCCGAGCGGGCGGAAAGTGCGCGCCAATCGACCAGCGAGTCCAGCGCCATCCGGGTATAGACCTCGTCCGCGCCATAGGCGCCGCGCGTCATCCGCGATTCCCCGCCCGAGGAGGCGCGGGCATGGGCCGGGCCCCAGGCGTCGAGCAGGAGCACGCGCTGGCCCGCCTCCTGCAGCTTCTTTGCCGTCCAGGCGCCGAACACGCCGGCGCCGACCACGACCGCGTCCCAGGGCCGGCGCGGCTGGGCGGCGACCGGCCTGGGCAGGAACGAGGCCGCCGCCGCCCCTGCCCCCGAAAGGAGCAGGGAACGGCGGCTGATCGGCTTCATCCGTTCGCCCTGAGGCGGATCAGAAGCGCTTGCGGACGGTGGCGCCGATGATCCGCGGCTGGCCGACGTGGAAGCCCAGCCGCGCCCGGCCGCCGCGCTCGCGATCGAAGGAGAGCAAGGCGTTCTCGTCGAACACATTGTTCACATAGATCATCACACCGAGGCCGTTGTCCCAATCGATCCCGGCCGAGAGGTTGACATAATTGTAGGACGGAAGCCTCAGGTCGAGCACTGTCGAGGCATTGGCCGGAGCGCCGTTGAACGGCAGTCCGTGGACGAAGGTGCGGGGGTTGTTCTCCTGATCCCCGGGCTGGGTGAAGCGTGTCCCGACATGCTGGAAGGTGGCTCCCACATAGGCCTCATCCCCGCCCTCCCCGAGCGGGAAGGAATAGTAGGCGCTGGCGGCGACCTGGAAGTTCGGCACGGACGCCAGCCGGTTGCCCTCGCGAATGCCTTCCAGCACCTGGCCATTCTGCTTCAGCCGGGTCTCGTCGAATTCGGCTTCGATCACGCTGCCGGCGAGCGACAGCTCCAGGCCATGGACCGGACGGGCGGTCAGCTCGAACTCCAGCCCCATCGTGTGCGCGTCGGCGTTGAAGACCACGCGCGACGAGCAGGAACCGGCGTCGGCGGTGACCTGGAGGTTTCTGATATCGGTGTAGAAGGCCGCGGCAGAGAAGCTCAGGCCGCGGCGCTGGCCGCGGACGCCAAGCTCGTAATTCCACAGCGTCTCATCGTCATAACGGTCGAAGCCGCCATAATCGATCCGATCCTGGGCGCTGCATAGCCCTTCGTTCAGCGGATCGTTGACGCCGCCGAGGCGGAAGCCTTTCGAGGCCTGAGCGTTGATGCGGATGTCGTCGCTCAGCTCGTAGCTGGCGATGAGCCGCGGCGAGAAGCCACTCGACGAGGTACGGTCGATATTGTTGTCCCCGTTCGAGAACAGGCCGCCCGAGTTGAACTGGCGCACCTCCGAGAAATCGTAATAGCGGCCGCCGACGGTAAGATCGAAACGCTGGGTGATATTGAAGGTGAACTCGGTGAAGAGCGCCCACTGGCTGATGTCGTAGGGCAGGTCCGCATTGTAGGGGGAGTTCAGCGGGAAGCCGTTGGCCACCGCCGCCGAGGTTCCGGCGCCGAAGCGGGCGTCGGTGAAGACGTCGTAGCCGGGCGTCGGGAGCCGCTGGGTGTAGTTGCGGCTCGTGTCCGAATAGAAAACGCCGACCACGGCGGTGAAGACATCAGGGACATCCACTGCAGCGCGGACTTCCTGCGAGAATGTCGTCAGATGCGTCTCGTCGACGAGATTCGAGGGCAGCAACACGCCAGCCGCCGGGAAGCCCAGATCGACCGAGACGCTGCCGGTCAGCGCGCTCGCGTCGCGGCTGACCAGGATGTCGCGATTGATATAGGTGGAGACCGAGGTAAGCTCGATATTCTCGGTGGCCTGCCAGCGCGCGGTCAGATCGGCGAGCAGGGTGTCGTCCGCGAACCGCTCCCTAAGCAGCAGATATTGCTGGCGCTCGTCGAAGATCCGCGCCGGATTGGTGAACGGGTTGGAATAGAGGTTGTACACCTCCTGCCGGTTGAATCCGCCGACGCGGATCTCCTGATAGAGAATGCGCGGAGTGATGCTGATTCCCGGGCCCGGTTCCAGCGTGACGGCAAGCCGGCCGCCGACCCGGTGCCCGTCGTTCACATTCTCGCCGGCCGCCGGGCCAGCCGCGTCGATGAAGCCCGGATATTGGGTGTAATAGCCGACGGCGCGGAGCGCGACGCCCTCCGCCGCCGGGACATTGACCATGCCTTTCAGATGGCCCCCGATGTCGCCGCCGGCGGCCACGTTCAGGTTGCCTTCGACCAGTCGCTGTCCGACTACACCGCGAAGCGGTTCCGCCGCGCGCGCATCGACGTGCGCACCGGCGCGCGC
>DATINU010000346.1:0-2038 GCA_035473955.1 Allosphingosinicella sp. | reverse complement strand
GGCACGGCGCGATTGCCTGGTCGATTGCTTCGGCCGCGCGGGCTGGGCCATCGTCCCGCCTGAAGCCAGCATGTTCGCCTGGACGCCGATCCCCGAGCAATTCGCGCACCTCGGCTCGATGGAGTTCGCCAAACGGCTGCTGAGCGAGGCCGGCGTCGCCGTCAGCCCCGGCGTCGGCTTCGGCGAGGAAGGCGAGGGCTATGTGCGCATCGCTCTCGTCGAAAACGAGCAGCGTATCCGCCAGGCGGCGCGGGGCGTGAAGGCGGTCCTGGCCCAGGGCGCCGGCGCCTAGGGCAATTCCGCCTTCGGAAACCCGCCCCAGGCCTCATCGTAATCGGGCTGGGCGTGGTCTAGCGCGAACGTCGTCGGCCGATAGGGCCAGCAGGTTTCGACCATGAAGGCCATTGTGCCGTCGATCTTCTTGGGCGCCAGTTCGGCTTCGCTGGCGCCCTTCCAGCTGGCCGCGTCGGGGCCGTGGCCGGCCATCAAATTGTGCAGGCTCATCCCCCCCGGCGCGAAGCCTTCGGCCTTCGCGTCGTAATCGCCATAGATGAGCCCCATGCACTCGCTCATCACGTTGCGGTGAAACCAGGGCGGGCGGAACGTATCCTCCGCGACCAGCCAGCGCGGCGGGAAGATCACGAAATCGGCATTGGCGCGGCCGGGCACGTCGCTGGGGGAGGTCAGCACGGTAAAGATCGAAGGATCGGGATGATCGTAGCTTACCGTCCCCATGACGTTGAACAGGCGCAAATCGTATCGGCAGGGGGCGAGATTGCCGTGCCAGGCGACGACGTCGAGCGGGCTGTGATCGAGCGTCGTCACCCAGAGCGAACCGAGATGCTTCTGGATCAGCTGGAAATCGCCCCCCCGATCCTCAAAGGCGGCGGCGGGCGTCAGGAAATCGCGCGGATTGGCGAGGCCGTTCGAGCCGATCGGCCCGAGCTCGGGCAGGCGAAAGAGGGCGCCGTGATTTTCGGCGACATAGCCGCGGGCGCTGCCATCCGGGAGCAGCACGCGGAAGCGGACGCCGCGCGGGATCAGGGCCACCTCGCCCGGCCCGATTTCAAGTCGCCCCATTTCCGTGTGGACGTCGAGCCGGCCCTGCTCGGGAATGAGCAGCAGCTCGCCGTCCGCGTCGCAGAAATAGCGCTCCGTCATGGCGGCATTGGCGCGATAGACGTGGACCGCGACGCCCTCGAGATCGGCCGGGCTCCGATTGGCCATCATCGTGACGAGCCCGTCCAGGAAATCCGTGCCCGCCTCGGGCATGGCGAGCGGGTCCCAGCGCAGCCGGTTGGGGGGCAGCGACGCATCGTCCGTCCCGGGCGCGAACAGCCTGGCGCCCTCATAAGGATCGTACGGCGGGTGCGCCGCGCTCGGCCGGAGCCGGTAGAGCCAGGCGCGGCGGTTCTCGGCGCGGGGTGCGGTGAAGGCGGTCCCGGAAAGCTGCTCGGCGTAGAGGCCGAAAGCAGGACGCTGCGGCGAATTGCGCCCTTGCGGTAGCGCGCCCGGCACCGCCTCGGTCGCGAAATGGTTGCCGAAGCCGGACATCATCTGCGGCGCTTCCGTCATTTCGTCCCCGTCGCGATCTTTCGTTGTGCCCCAGGCGGCACCTCGCCATAAGCCGCGCCAATGCCGTCCGCAATCGCCCACCCTCCCACTGAAACGACCCCCTCCAGCGCCTCGCGCCTGCTCATCGGCCTGATCTGGGGGTTCACCTTTCTGCTCGTCGCCGGCTTCTGGTGGTTCGTGGTCGCGCAGACCGCGTTCGAGCACCGCCGGGCGATCGACGACGCGGTCCGTCAGAATGCGAACCGGACCATCGCCTTCGAACAATATGTCCGGCGCACGCTCGAGGCTGCGGATCTCGTTACCCGTTACGTCGGCGGTCGCTTCGCCCGCGGTGCGGCCGGGGGCGAGTTCGCCGGCGCGCCCGGCCGCCCGGCCATGATTACCGGCAATGTCGCGCGCAACGGAACCTTCCTCAGCGTCAGCATCGTCGACCCCGCGGGCAATGTCGTCGCCACCTCGATCA
>DATINU010000345.1:0-4492 GCA_035473955.1 Allosphingosinicella sp. | reverse complement strand
GGCGGCGCTGCTGAAGCTGCCGGGCATCGGCGCCTATACCGCCGCCGCAATCGCCGCGATCGCCTTCGGGAAGCGGGCAGTGGTGGTCGACGGCAATGTCGAGCGGGTGATCGCCCGTCTGCACGCGCTGAAGGAGCCTTTGCCCGCGGCGCGTGTCCGGATCAGGGAGTTTGCCGATGCGATGACCCCGGCCGAGGGCGCCGGCGATTTCGCGCAGGCAATGATGGATCTGGGCGCGACGATCTGCACCCCGCGCACCCCTGCCTGCGGGCGCTGCCCGGTCAGCGCTTTCTGCGCCGCCTATGGGGAGGGGACGCCCGAGGCCTATCCGGTGAAGGCGCCGAAGGCGCCGCGGCCGCACCGGCGGGGCACGGCCTACTGGCTTGAGCATGACGGGGCGGTGCTGCTGGTCCGGCGGCCCGCCAAGGGGCTGCTGGGCGGCATGCTGGCGCTGCCCGAGGTGGAACCGGCCGCCGCCTTATGGACGGAAGCAGGAGCGGTCGACCACGTCTTCACCCATTTCGCGCTCACCATGCAGCTGAGATGCGCCGAGGCGGAGAGGAGGCCCGAAGGCATTTGGTGGCCCGTGGAGAAGGTCGGCGAGGCCGGCCTGCCGACCTTGTTCGCCAAGCTCGCCGAACGCGGCCAGGCCTGGCGGCAGCCGGCATGAGCGGGCCGGGCTTTACCGGTGCCGGGCTGGACCGCGCCGATCATCTGCGCCTCGATGCCGAGCGGATGGCGGCGCTCGCCGCACAGGCTGACGCGCGGCTGCTGCAGCTGGCGGAGCTGGACCCGGTGCTGGACGCGGACGGGCGGCTCAGCTGGGCGCCGCTGGCAGGCGAGGGGGAGTATCTTTTCCTCGGCTTCGAGGGCGAGACGCCGCTCTTCGCGCCGCTGGTAAAGACGGAGGCGTTCGGGCAGCGGGCGTGGAGCGTGTTCCGGCTCCTGGCGCTGATGAGCGACCGGGATACGGCGATCTGGGGCGCGGCGCGCTCCCTGAACGAATGGCACAACCGGCACGGCTTTTGCGGGGTTTGCGGGGCCAGGACCGAGCTTTTCAGAGGCGGCTGGGGGCGGAAATGCGCCGCCTGCGGGGCCGAACATTTCCCCCGCGTGGATCCGGTGGTGATCATGCTCGCCGAGCATGACGGGCGGGTGCTGCTCGGCCGGCAGCCGCAATATCCGCCCGGCCGCTATTCGGCGCTGGCCGGCTTCGTCGAGCCGGGCGAATCGATCGAGGAAGCGGTGGCGCGCGAACTGATGGAGGAGGCGGGCATCACGGTCCGCGACGTGCGTTACGTGGCGAGCCAGCCCTGGCCCTTTCCGGGCTCGCTGATGATCGCCTGCATCGGCAAGGCGGAGGCGGACGCATTGCGGCTCGACCCGACCGAGCTGGAGGACGCCTTCTGGGCGACGCGCGGCGAGGTCGAGGCGGCGCTGGCCGGCGATCCCGCCGCGCCGTTCCAGGCGCCGCCGCCTTTTGCCATTGCCAATACCCTGCTGACCCGCTGGAGTGCGGGCGGCTGACGAGGAGAAGCGGGATGAGGGGCTTGACGATCTGCGCAAGCGTGGCAGCTTTGCTGACGCTGGGCGGCTGCGCGGGAGGCGGCGGCATCAACCGCATGGTCCTTCGCGTTTCGATGACCGGCATCCAGGAGGTGCCCGGCCCCGGCGATCCGGACGGCAACGGGACCGCCGAAGTCCGCGTCATCGTGCCCGATGGCCAGGTCTGCTGGGACGTCTATGCGCGCGACATCGAGGCGGCGACCGCGGCCCACATCCATCGCGGCGCCGCCGGCAGCGCCGGGCCGCCGGTCGTGACTTTGACCACCCCCGACGCGGCCGGGAGGAGCCAGGGCTGCGCGACGGTCGATCAGATGACGGCGCGCGACATCGCGATGCGCGGCCACGAATATTATCTGAACGTCCACACCGCCGCGCATCCGGCCGGGGCGATCCGCGGCCAGCTGCGCGGCGCGACGCCTATGCGGGGCGGGCCGCGCCAGGGGACGAGCGGCTAGCGCGGGGCTTTTTCGGCTTCGCTTTTGCCTTGGGCGCCGGCTTGGCGGCCGCCTTCACCTTCACGCGGACCCTGGCCTTGGCGGGCTTGGCGCGCGGCTCCGGCTGCGGATCCGCCCCCGCCGCCTCGGCATCGGCCTTGGCCTTGCGCAGCGACTCGTCGAGCCCTTCGAGGAAGGAGCGGATGCCGGCGATCGCGGCGTCGCGGAACGCCTCCGCCACCTTCGAACCGTCGATGCGGATATCCTCGCCTTCACACATCCTGAATTCCTTCCATTCCTTCGCGCGGTCCCGGAACTCCTCCGTTTCCCGCTGCACGCGATCCTTCAGCTCCTCCGCCTCGCGCCGGACGCGATGAGCGGCGGCCACGGCCGCGCCCGCGAAATCGCGGACGAAGGGGCTCGCCGCCGCCCTGATCGCCTTCCTGGCTTTCTTGCGGACCTGCTTCGGCACCTTCACCGCGCCGATCCGCTTCGGGATTTTGATATGTCCGACCATCGCCGATCCTCCTGTGTGTTATGATAATAACACAGTGGCGGCGTTTCAAGGGGTCCGGTCTATTCGACGACGATCGTCGCGCTCATGCCCAGCAGGCGGTGGGCGAGGTTGCGGCTTCGCACGCGGTAGCGGCCGGGCGCGGGGACGAGCGCGATCGTGACCCAGTCGCCGGGCGCGAGGCGGACTTCGCCGCCGCGCAGGAAAGCGCGGTCGTGCGGGCGAATCCGGGCGGCGGCGAAGAAAGCGGGCGCCGAGAAGCCGAGCGTGGTGCGGCCGTTGTTGACGAAGCGCAGCTTCACCGGCTGGCCGGCGCCGAGGCGAATGACGTTGGGCTCGTAGGCGAAGGGGCGGAGCAGGATCTCCGCCTCGGGCGCTGTGCGCCATTCGGGCATGCGTTGCGCGGCCGCAGGGGCGGCGAGCAGCAGGGCGGCGAGCAGCAGCAGCTTCGGGCGCATGAAGGCCCTCCCGCCTGCTAGAATGCGGGAGGGCGGCGCGCGTTCCGTCAGAAGCGGAGCGGCTTTACCATCTTCACGCCCGGAATCGCTTCAAGTCCCCGGGCAAGTTCGGGCGCGATCCGGCCGTCGACCGAAACCAGGGCGACCGCCTCGCCGCCCGCTTCCCTTCGGCCGAGGTGGAAGGTCGCGATGTTGACCCCCGATTCGCCGAGGCTGGTGCCGAGCCGGCCGATGAAGCCGGGCGCGTCTTCGTTGACGATGTAGATCATCTCGCCGTCCAGCTCGGCCTCGATGGCGATGCCGAACATGTCGACGAGGCGTGGGCTCGCATTGCCGAACAGCGTACCGGCGACCGAGCGCGGACCGTCCGGCGTCTTCACGGTGACGCGCACCAGCGTGTGATAATCGCCCTCGCGGTCGTGGCGGACCTCGCGCACGTCGAGGCCGCGCTCCTTCGCGAGGAAGGGCGCGTTGACCATGTTCACGGTGTCCGAATAGACGCGCATCAGCCCGGCCAGCACGGCGCCGGTGACCGGCTTCTGGTTGAGCTGCGCGGCCGCGCCTTCGACCTCGACCGAGACGGCGCTGATCCGGAGGCCTTCGACCTGGCCGATCAGGGAGCCGAGCTTTTCGGCCAGCTCCATATAGGGGCGCAGGCGCGGCGCCTCCTCGGCGCTGAGCGAGGGCATGTTGAGGGCGTTGGTGACGCCGCCGCGGAGCAGGAGGTCCGACATCTGCTCGGCGACCTGGATGGCGACGTTGACCTGCGCCTCGGTGGTCGAGGCGCCGAGATGCGGGGTCGCGATCAGCCCGGGCGTGCCGAACAGGGGATTGGCGGTGGCCGGCTCCTCGACGAAGACGTCGAGCGCGGCGCCGGCGACCTGGCCGCTTTCCAGCGCGGCCTTCAGCGCCGCCTCGTCGATCAGGCCGCCGCGCGCGCAATTGACGATGCGCACCCCGCGCTTGGTCTTCGCGAGATTCTCGGCGGAAAGGACGTTGCGGGTCTGGTCGGTCAGCGGCGTGTGCAGGGTGATGAAATCGGCGCGGGCGAGGAGCTGGTCGAGCTCGACCTTCTCGACGCCCAGTTCGACGGCGCGTTCCGGCGTCAGGAAGGGGTCGTAGGCGACGACCTTCATCCGGAGGCCAAGCGCGCGCTCGGCGACGATCGAGCCGATATTGCCGCAGCCGATCAGGCCGAGCGTCTTCGAGGTCAGCTCGACGCCCATGAAGCGGTTCTTCTCCCACTTGCCGGCCTGGGTGGAGGCGTCCGCCTGGGGCAGGTCGCGGGCGAGCGCGAACATCAAAGCAACCGCATGCTCGGCGGTGGTGATCGAGTTGCCGAACGGCGTGTTCATCACCACGACGCCGCGCGCGGTCGCGGCCGGGATGTCGACATTGTCGACCCCGATGCCGGCGCGGCCGATGACCTTGAGCCTGCCGTTCGCGGCCGCGATCACCTTCGGCGTCACCTTGGTGGCGGAGCGGATGGCGAGCCCGTCGAACGCGCCGACCAGCTTGGC
>DATINU010000344.1:0-9124 GCA_035473955.1 Allosphingosinicella sp. | reverse complement strand
CGCCGCGGCCGGCCACCTCGCGGCCCAGGAGGCCGCCGGCGATGGCGCCGATGATCGTGCCGGTCGAGCCGGTCGAGCAGCGCTGCCCATAATGGTTGCCGTAGCGGCTGTTGGAATAGCGCTGGTTGTAGCGCCGGCTGTTGTTGTAGCGCCGGTCGTAACGATTATCATCGTAGCGGGCGTCGTACGAGCGGCCCTGGTGATAGCCGTCGCCGTAATAATTGTAGCGGCTCTGCGCCTCGGCGGCGGCCGGCAGGACGGTCAGCGCCGCAGCGGCGGCGACGGTGGAAAGGGCGATCTTCTTGAACATGGTACAAACTCCTTCGTCTCCTGGGCCGGTTGCCGGAAACGGGTCCCCGGCCTTCGACATGGCGCCTTTTTGCCCTGCTTCGGTTGAGCCGGCCCTGAATGTGACCGACAGCATCTGTTCATGAAACCAAGGGGTTTTCCTGAATGGATTTGGGCGTCGCGCCTGGCGCGCGTCACTTTTCTCGCGGTGGCGGGCCTGCTGCTCGCGACCAACATCCGCCCCGGCCCGCCGCCGCCGCCGCCCCGGCCCGAGACGGTCGACCTGACCTTCGAGGCAGTCGCGCTCGACGAAGGCGACCCGGCGCAGCGGCGCGCCGGCAGCCTCCTCTTTCTCGAGGGCTGGGCGATCGGCAGCGAGAGCACGCATTTCGGCGGCATCTCGGCGATGCATGTCGAGAACGGGCAGGTGCTGGCGCTGAGCGACGCCGGCTCGGTGTTCCGATTTGCCTTACCGGGGCACGGTCCGGCGCGGGCGCGCCTGACGCCGCTGCCGCAAGGCCCAGGGCCGGCGATCGAGAAATCCAACCGCGATACCGAGGCGCTGTTCGTCCGGGGCGACGAATTGCTGGTCGCCTATGAGCGGGCGAATATGATCTGGCGCTATCGCCTGCGTGATCTCGCCGCGCTCTCGGCGGCGCGGCCGGAGGCGATGCGCCGCTGGCGCGGCAATGCCGGCCCCGAGGCCATGATGCAGCTGGCCGACGGCCGCTATCTGGTCTTTTCCGAGGGAAAGGACGGCGGCGACACCAGCGAGGTCGCGCTGTTCGGCGGCGACCCCTCTCTCGCCGGCGCGCCTACGGCAAGGCTCAGCTATCGCCGCTTCCTGAACTACCGAATCACCGATGCCGCCTTGCTTCCGGACGGCCGCTTGCTGCTGCTCAACCGCCGCTTCTCGCTGCTGCGGGGGTTTTCGGCGATCGTCGCGGTCGCCGATCCGCGCCAGGTGCGCCCGGGCGGGACGATCGTCCCGCGGGCTCTCGCAACGCTCGCCTCGCCGCTGACGGTCGACAATATGGAGGCGCTGAGCGTGACCCGGGAGGGCGGCCGGACGATCGTCTGGATCGCTTCGGACGACAATTTCTTCCCGCTGCAGCGGACCTTGCTGCTGAAGTTCGCGCTGGTGGAGTGAAGCACGGCGGAAAGCGCGCTACGTCATCCTGACGAAAGTCAGGACCCATGAACACGGAGGCGCCAAGCTCGAGCAGTCCGTGTCCACGGGTCCCGTATCAAGTTCGGGATGACGTGGAACAATCGCCTGCGCAGCGAGCTTGCTTAGGCCGCGGCCGCTTCGGCCTGCTTCTTGGCGATCTCGCGCTTCAGACGGCGGGCGTTGAGGCTCAGCGAATCATCTTTGGTCTTCAACAGCCAATTGTCGAGGCCGCCGACATGCTCGACCGAGCGGAGCCCGTTCATCGAGACGCGCAGCTTCACGCCGCGCCCGAGCGCGTCGGAGATGAGCGTCACATTCTGCAGATTCGGCAGGAACGTGCGCTTGGTCTTGTTGTTGGCGTGGGAAACATTGTTGCCCACCAGCCGGCCCTTGCCGGTCAGCTCGCAAATGCGCGACATTTCAATCTCTTCCTGGACTGGGGGCGTGAAGCTCCCCGGAAAGTCGGCGCGGATAGCGCCTGGCCCGCAATTCGTCAACCGCCCGCGGCAGCCCCCATGCATCATTGCGGGGACGCAACCGATCTGTCATCTGTGTCGTTGTCGGCGAAACCCAGAATGAGGAACGGCCAATGCTCCGGACACTTCTGCTGCTCATCGCCCTGCTGATCGTGATCGGCATCGGCCTGATCTACACCGGTTATATCGACATCGGTCGCAACGCCGACGGCTCGGTGACAATGGAAACCAAGGACGTGAGAGTGGGCACGACGACCAAGAACGTCTCGGTCGAGGTGCCGAGCGTGACCGTCGAAAACGGGGCCAATTCTCAATAGCCACCGTTTTCCCGCTTCCCGAACCGATGCGCCTGGCGCTCGCCGAGGCCGAGGCCGCCGCGCTTGCCGGCGAGGTGCCGGTCGGCGCGGTGGTGATGCGCGGGGCCGAGCTGCTCGCGATCGGACGCAACCGGATGCGCGACGGCAGCGATCCCACCGCCCATGCGGAGATGGTCGCGCTACGCGAAGCCGCGGCGAAGCTGGCAACGAGCCGGCTCGACGGCTGCGATCTTTGGGTGACGCTGGAGCCCTGCGCGATGTGCGCCGGGGCGATCGCTCTGGCCCGCATCTCCCGGCTCTATTTCGCCGCATCCGATCCGAAGGGCGGCGGGGTGCTGCACGGGCCGCGTCTGTTCGCCCAGCCGACCTGCCATCATGCGCCGGAAGTCTATCCCGGAATCGGCGAAAGCGAGGCCGGGGAGATGCTGCGCGGCTTCTTCCGGGAAAGGCGATGATTCCAACGCGCCGAAAAACCCGCTAGGGCTGGCGCGGCTTATGGCCATCGAACCCTTTCCCTGGCTGGACGTCCTCGTCATCCTCGTGCTGGTCGCGCTGAACGGCGTGTTCGCCATGTCGGAGCTCGCCATCGTCTCCTCGCGCAAGCCGCGGCTGAAGGCGATGGCGCGCGCGGGACGGCGCGGCGCGCAAAAGGCGCTCGATCTCGCCGGCAATCCCGGCAAGTTCCTCTCCGCGGTGCAGATCGGGATTACCCTGATCGGGATTCTGGCCGGCGCCTATTCGGGCTCCAGCCTCGGCGGGCCGACCGGGCAGCGCCTGGCCGCGCTCGGTATTCCCCCCGAGACCGCGCAGACGCTCGGCTTCACCCTGGTGATCGTGCTCACCACTTATGCTTCGCTGGTGATCGGCGAGCTGGTGCCGAAGCAATTCGCGCTGCGATCGCCGGAGGGGATCGCGGCGACGGTGGCGCTGCCCATGTACTGGCTGAGCCGCGCCACCGCGCCCTTCGTCTGGCTGCTGGACAAAACCAGCAGGCTTATCTTCCGGCTGCTGCGCCTCAACCGCGAGTCCGACGATCAGGTGACCGCCGAAGACCTGCATCTCGTGGTCGCCGAGGCGGCGACCGCCGGCGTGCTCGAGGAAAGCGAGCGGGCGCTGATCTCCTCTGTGGTGCGGCTCGCCGACCGGCCGAGCCGCGAGGTAATGACGCCGCGCACCGAGGTGGACTGGATAGACGTCGATGCCGATCCCGAGACGATCCGGCGCAAGCTGATCGAGGCCTCGCACAACCGCATTCCCGTCGCCGAAGGCTCGGTCGACCGGCTGATCGGCGTGGTCCAGGCCCGCGACGTGGTCGGCTGCCTGCTGCGCGGCGAGGACATCGACCTGCGCGCGCTGATGAAGCCCGCGCCGATCGTGCCGGACCAGATCGATGCGATGGACGCGATGACGATCCTGCGCGACAGCGAGGTGCCGATGGCTTTCGTCCATGACGAATACGGCCATTTCGAAGGGCTGGTGACGCCCGGCAACCTGCTCACCGCGCTGGCGGGCAAATTCCTGTCTTCGGCCGATCACGAAACCGATCCGCCGCTGGTCGAGCGCGACGACGGCAGCTGGTGGGTGTCGGGCTCGCTCTCCGCCGACGCGATGGCCGATACGCTCTGCTTCAAGCTGCACGACGACCGCGACTATGCGACCGTCGCCGGCTTCGCGCTCCATATCCTGAAGCATATTCCCGCGGTCGGGGCGAAATTCAGCTACAAGGGCTGGCGCTTCGAGATTTCCGACATGGACGGCAACAAGATCGACAAATTGCTGGCCAGCGAGATCAAGCATGGGCGGCGTAGCTGAGGCGTTTGCGATTATTCCACGTCATCCCAAACTTGATTCGGGACCCATGAACACGGAAGCGCAGGTTCTCGCAAACCGTGTTCATGGGTCCTGACTTTCGTAAGGATGACGTGGAATAATCGCTTACGCCGCGTCTAGCCCAGCTTGCCGAAGGTCTCCTCGAAGCTCTCGATGTCGCCGCGGGCGAGCAGATCGGCCTGCTCGATCACGCGATCGCGGGCGAGGCGGCCCTGGAACGGGCCCATCCGCTCGTCGAGATGGGCGACCTCGTTCGCGTTGAGGCCGGCGAGTTGGTCGTAGCGGGTGATGCCGAGCTCATTGAGCCGGGCGACGAATTTGGGGCCGACGCCCTTCAGCCTGGAAAGATCGTCCGCCGGAGCGGCGGCGGGCGCGGGCGAGGCTTTCACGCCGAGCACTTCGCCAGCGACGTCCGTGGTCGCGGTCGCGACCTCGTCGGTGACGCCGGCGCCGGGCGCCTTCATGTAGGGCCGCTCCCTGCTCGCCACATAAGGCTCGCTTTCGCGCCGGCGCTCGATCTTCGGCGCGCCGCGGCCGCGCAGCATGAGGATGGCGAGCACGAGCAGCGCGAGCGCGCCGGCGACGATCAGGATGGTCTGGGTGTCGAGCTTCATGTCGGTTCATCATCCTCGGGCTGCCTGGGGCTGGCGGGGCGGCGGCCGAACATCCACCAGCCGGTGACGACGCCGATCGACATCGCCGCCGCCAGCAGGACGATGTTGAACTGGATCAGGGCGATCATGAGCGGCGCCTCACAGGAATGTCTCCCGGCGCTTTCGGCCCCAGAGCAGCCAGGCGACCCCGACGCCGAGCAGATAGGCGACGGCGACGAGGATCAGGGTCTCGGCGATCAGGGGGAGCCCGAACATCCTACTCGCTTTCCTCCCATTGTACGCCGGACACGCCCGGGATCAGCATCATCCGGCCATCCATTCCCTCAAGGTCGCCCATGCCTTCGCGCAGGATCCGTTTGTCCGTCTCGGTCCGCGCGCGGCTCGCGCGATCGGCGATCACGGCCACGCGCGACAAAGGGCTCCGGCTGAAATGGACGCTGATTCCGGGCACGGCGGCAACATCGACCATGCCTTTGGCCCGCGCTTCGAGACCGCCGACAAAGGCCTCGCCGCGGCCCAGCGGCCCATGGCTCAGCCAGCCGGCGCCGAGCGCCAAAGCAAGGCCGATCAGGAATTTGTGCCAGGCCGCCATCACTCACTCATAAACCCGCGAGGCGCCGCCCTTCAACCGCGCGATTTCGCGCCAGCCGATGTCGCGCCGGCAGAAGCCGCCGGGGAAGGAGATGCCGTCGACGGCGCGATAGGCGGCGGCCCGCGCCGCCGCGACCGTCTTGCCCAGCGCGGTTACGCCCAGCACGCGGCCGCCGTCGGCGACGAGCGTGCCGCCCTGCGCCGCGGTCCCGGCCTGGAAGATCTTGACGCCCGGCTGATCGAGACCGGAAATGGCGCCGCCCTTTTCGGGCGTGCCCGGATAGCCCTTTGCCGCCATCACCACGACGAGCGAGGCCCGGTCGGCGAAGCGCGGCGGTTCGGCGCCGTCCAGATCGCCCTTGGCGGCGGCGAGCATCAGGCCGAGCAGGTCGCTCTCCAGCCGCAACATCAGCGCCTGGCATTCGGGGTCGCCGAAGCGGGCATTGTATTCGACCAGCTTGGGGCCCTGAGGCGTGAGCATCAGGCCGGCATAGAGAATGCCCGAAAAAGGCGTGCCCGCCGCGGCCAAAGCGTGGGCGGTCGGGCGGACGATCTCCTCCAGCGCGCGCGTTTCGAGCGCCGGCGTGAAGATCGAAGCGGGGCTGTAGGCGCCCATGCCGCCGGTATTGGGGCCGGTGTCGCCCTCGCCGACCCGCTTGTGATCCTGCGCGGAGCCGAACGGAAGCACGGTCTCGCCGTCGACCAGGGCGAAGAAGCTGACCTCCTCGCCGGTCATGAACTCTTCGATCACCAAAGCCTCGCCGGCACCGCCGAAACCCCCTTCGAACATCGTGTCGAGCGCGGCGACCGCCTCTTCGGCGCTTTCGGCGATGATCACGCCCTTGCCCGCGGCGAGCCCGTCCGCCTTGATCACCACCGGCAGGCCGA
Organism: Allosphingosinicella sp.; assembly: GCA_035473955.1. GTDB lineage: Bacteria > Pseudomonadota > Alphaproteobacteria > Sphingomonadales > Sphingomonadaceae > Allosphingosinicella. The sequence goes on along the minus strand of DATINU010000344.1, from coordinate 2,949 downwards.
AATCGGCAAGCGCCGCTTCCGCCGCCCGCCGGTCCGAAGCGCGGGCGTAGCGGGCGGTCGGGATGCCGTGCTTCGCGCACAGCTCCTTGGTGAAGCCCTTGGAGCCTTCCAGCTGGGCCGGAATCCGGTTCGGGCCGAAGGCGAGAATGCCCATCGCGCGGAGATTGTCGGCGAGCCCCGCGACCAGCGGCGCCTCGGGCCCGATCACGACCAGGCCGATGGTGTGGCGGCGGCAGCAATCGATCACGGCGCGGTGGTCATTGGGGTCGATCGCGATCAGCTCGGCCTCCCGGGCGATGCCGGGATTGCCGGGGGCGGCATAAAGCTTCGTCAGCAAGGGCGATTGCGCGAGCTTCCAGGCCAAGGCATGCTCGCGCCCGCCCGAACCGATGAGCAGCACATTCATGGATACCGACCCCTTCGCAGACGCGGGGCTCCTAGCAACCGAAAGCCCGGGCGACAACGCGCCGCCCTTCACCGTGTCGGAGTTGAGCGCGGCGCTGAAACGGACGGTCGAGGACGGCTTCGGCCATGTCCGCGTGCGCGGGGAGATTTCGGGCTTCAAGCGGCACGGCTCGGGCCATTGCTATTTCACGCTGAAAGACGATGCCGCCTGCATCGACGCGGTGATCTGGCGCGGGCAGGCGGGGAGCCTTCGCTTCCAGCCCGAGGACGGGATCGAGGTAATCGCGACCGGCAAGCTCACCACCTATCCGGCCCGCTCGCGCTACCAGATCGTGGTCGAGCGGCTGGAGCTGGCCGGGCAGGGCGCGCTGATGGCGCTGCTCGACAAGCGCCGGCAGGCGCTCGCGGCGGAGGGGCTGTTCGCGGCGGAGCGCAAGCGCCGGCTGCCGTTCGCGCCGCGGCGGATCGGGGTCGTCACCTCGCCGACCGGAGCGGTGATCCGCGACATCCTGCACCGGCTCGAGGACCGCTTCCCGACCGAGGTCATCGTCTGGCCGGTGCCCGTGCAGGGCGAAGGCGCCGCGGAGAAGGTGGCGGCGGCGGTGGCGGGCTTCGCCGCTTTGCCGGAGCCGCCCGACGTGCTGATCGTCGCGCGCGGCGGCGGCTCGATCGAGGATTTGTGGGCATTCAACGAGGAAATCGTGGTCCGCGCCGTGGCGGCTTCGACGATTCCCGTGATTTCCGCCGTGGGCCACGAGACCGATACGACGCTTTGCGACTTCGCCGCCGACGTGCGCGCGCCGACGCCCACGGCGGCGGCCGAGCTGGGGGTTCCGGTGCGCGCCGAATTGCTGGCCCAGGTTCGCGAACTCGGGGCCCGCACGGAGCGCTGCGCGCGCCGCACCGCCGAGCGGGGCGGCGAGCAATTTCAGGCGCTGCTCCGCCACTGGCCGGAACGCGAGGCGCTGCTGGCGCCGCAACGGCAGCGGCTCGACGAACTGGCCGAGCGTCTGCCGCGCGCCTTGCGCGGGCGCCTGGACCGGGGCCGGGCCGCGCTGGGCCAGGTTTCGGGCGCGCTTCGCCCCAATCTGCTGCGGGCCGTCCATGGCCGCGGTCGGGACCGGCTCGATGCGCTCTGGCGGATGGCGCAGCTCGCCCATCCGGACCGGCCGCTGAAGCACGGCTATGCCCGCGTCTCCGACCGGGAAGGCAACACCCTGATCTCGGCGGCGGCGGCGCGCGAGGCGCGGTTGCTCAGCCTCCACTTCGGTGACGGCACGGTCGAGGCGGCGGTGGGCGACGCGCCGGTTGAGCGGCCGAGGAAGGCGGCCTATCCTAAAGGGAAGCCCGACCAGCCAAAGCTGCTCTGACGGAAACGGACCATGTTGATGACCCAGAAGGGCCGCCCGGCCCGCCTCCATTATCTTCCCGCCACCTTTCGCGTGCTCAGCCATGGCGACCACGTCCTGTGCGCGGTCACGCGCCGGCCGATTCCGCTGGCCGAGCTGCGCTATTGGAGCGTCGAGCGGCAGGAGGCCTATGCCTCCGCCGAAGCTTCGCTCGAGGCGGAGCGGAAGCGCTGAGCAGCGCCCAGGAAGCGGACCTGTTCGCCCAAGCCTCGGCCGCCTGGCAGCAGGGCCGGCGCGAGGGGGCGGTGCGGCTGCTCCAGACGGTGATCGAGCGCGAGCCGGCTCATCTCGCCGCGCTCAACACGCTGGCCTTGATCGCGCTGAACGGGAAGGATGCGGCGGGGGCGGTCCACTATCTGGAGCGCGCCGTCGCGGTCGAGCCCGGCGCGCCCGGCATCTGGTTCAACCTCTTCCAGGCGCAGGACCTGGCCGGGGATCCGGAGGCCGGACTCGCCAGTCTCGATCGGGCGCTCGCCATCGACGGCTATTACATTCCCGCCGTCGCGATGAAGGCGGCGACGCTCGCTGGGCTCGGGCGGCGCGAGGAGGCGGTTACGCTCTTCCGTGCGGTGCTTGGCGCCAAACCGGCGCTGGCAGGCTTGCCGGAGCCGGTGCGCGAGGCGCTTTCGCACGGCGCCGCACTGGTCGAGGCCGAGGACGAGGCGCGCGCCGGGGCGCTGGCGGCGCCGCTTGAGGCGATCTACGCGGCTCATCCCGATGCCGATTTCAGCCGCGCCCGCGCCTATGCCGAACAGCGGACCGGGCGACGGCAGGTCTATGTCCAGCAGCCCGTCGGCGGCCATTTCCCCTATTTGCCCGCGCTCGAATTCTTTCCCGAGCACCTCTTTCCCTGGTTCGCCGAACTGGAGGCGGCGACGGACGCGATCCGGGGCGAGCTGCTGGGGCTGATCGAGGCGCGCGACCGCAGTTTCAGGCCCTATGTCGCCTTCGATCCCACCCAGCCGGTCAACCAGTGGGGCGAGCTCAACCACAGCCCGCGGTGGAGCGCCTGGTTCTTCTGGGAGGACGGCGTGAAGCGGGAGGAGAATTGCGCGCGCTGCCCGGCGACCGCCGCCTTGCTGGAGGGGCTGCCCCTGCTCGATCTGCCCGGTAAGGGGCCGACGACGCTGTTCTC
>DATINU010000343.1:0-2453 GCA_035473955.1 Allosphingosinicella sp. | reverse complement strand
TGCGGGGTCGTCGCCCAGCGCGCGCAATTCTCCTTCGTCCGCCGCGGCCATATCCCGACCCCCAACCGCGCGTCCCAGCCCTGGCGGCGCGCGGTCGCGATCGCCCGCATCGCCGCGACCCAGGCGCACCAGCGCCTGCTCCCGGAAAGCACGCTCTGGTATCATGCCAGCTACGTCCGCCCGAGCTGGGGCCGCCGGCTCGATCGCAGCGGCCAGATCGGCGCCCACATCTTCTACCGCTGAAAATCCTGTTGACGCGCCGCCGCTTAGCCCCGATGCTTGCGGCGATGACGAACGAAGCGATCCAGCCGAAGCTTGTTCCGGCCCTGCGCGCGCAGGCCTGGCTTTGGTGGCGCATGCCTGCCGATGCGGCGCGCCCCGATCGATGGTGACGGTCTCCTAGAAGCCAAAACCAGTCGAATCGCATGAGGCCCGCCGCTCCCGGCGGGCTTTTTCTTTGCGCTCTTCCCTTCGTCACAGGATTTTTCGCCATGTATATGAACACCGCTCTGGCCATTCCGGCCATCGACAACGTCACCGCCCCGTCCGCCGAGGATGCGCTCGTCGCGCTCTATGCGGGCCGCGACCTCAGCCAGGCCGAGGCCGAGCTGCTGTTCGGCGAGCTGGTCGCCGGCCGGCTGGACGAGCCCGCCATCGCCGCCATGCTGATCGCGCTCAAACTGAAGGGCGAGGCGACCGACGAGCTGATCGGCGCCGCCCGGGCGCTGCGCGCCGCCGATGCGCCGTTCGAACGGCCCGATTATCTCTTCGCCGACAGCTGCGGCACCGGCGGCGACGGTTCGGGCACGATCAACCTTTCCACCGCGGTCGCCTTCGTCGCGGCGGCGGCGGGGCTGCCGGTCGCCAAGCACGGCAATCGCTCGGTGACCTCGCGCTGCGGCTCGGCCGACGTGCTCGAACATCTGGGCGTGAAGCTCGATGTGCCTGCCGCAGTCTCGCGCCGCGCGCTCGACGAGGCCGGCATCTGCTTCCTCTTCGCGCCGGCCTATCATCCCGGGCTCAAGCACGCAGGCCCGGTGCGGCGCGCGCTGAAGGTGCGCACGATCATGAACATCCTCGGCCCCTGCGTGAACCCGGCCGAACCGGGTGTTCAGCTGCTCGGCGTCGCCGAGGAACGGCTGCTCGAGCCGGTGGCGCTGACGCTCGCCGCGCTCGGCGTCGAACGCGCACTGGTCGTCCATGGCGGCGGGCTGGACGAGGTGGCCTTGCATGAGACGACGCGGGCCGCGCGGCTCGTCGACGGGCGGATCGAGCGGTTGACGCTGGCGCCCGAGGATGCGGGCTTCGAGCGGGCGCCGCTCGCTTGCCTGCGCGGCGGCGGGCCCGAGGAGAATGCCGAGCGGCTGAAGAGCCTGCTGATGGGCTATGGCACGAGCGCCGAGCGCCGCGCGGTGGCGCTGAACGCCGGCGCGCTGCTGATGACCGCCGGGAAGGCCGAGACGCTGAAGGAGGGCGCCGAGCTGGCCTTGCGGGCGATCGGCTCGGGCGGGGCTTTGCGCGCGCTGAACGGCCTGATCGAGATTAGCAATGGCTGAAAACGTGCTCGCCGCGATCGTCGCGCGCAAGCGGGCGGACGTCGCCGCCCGGCTGGGCGGCTCCGCCATCGAAAGCCTCCGCGGCCAGGCGGCGGCGAGCACGCGCAGCCTCCGCGCGGCGTTGGCGCGGCCCGGCGCGCGGTTCATCATGGAGGTGAAGAAGGCCTCGCCTTCGGCCGGCACGCTGGCGACGGTCGACGCGGCCGCGCAGGCGCGGGCTTATGGCGGCGCGGCGGATGCGATCAGCGTGCTGACCGACGGGCCCTATTTCGGCGGCTCGCTGGAGGATCTGGCGGCGGTGCGGCGCGCCTTTGCGGGGCCGGTGCTCGCCAAGGATTTCATCGTCGATGTCCGGCAGGTGGTGGAGGCGCGGCTGCATGGCGCCGATGCCGTGCTGGTCATGCTCTCGGTGCTCGACGACGACGCGGCACGCCTTGTCATCGAGGAAGCGCGCGGTCTCGGCATGGAGGCGCTGGTCGAGGCGCATGACGAGGCGCAGGTGCGGCGCGCGGTGGCGCTCGGCGCGCCGCTGATCGGGATCAACAACCGCGATTTGCGGACGCTGGAGGTCGATCTGGCGGTCACCGAGCGGCTCGCTCCTTTGGTGCCGAAGGACAGGCTCGTCATCGCCGAATCCGGGATTGCCGGCCGGGCCGATGTCGAACGCCTCGCGTCCCATGCCGACGCCTTCCTGGTCGGCTCGGCGCTGATGCGCGCCGACGACCCGGCGGAGGCGGCGCGGGCGCTCGCCTTCGGGCGGGTCAAGCTGTGCGGGATCACCAATGCCCCCGACCTGGACATGGCCGCGGCGGCCGGCGCCAGCCATGCCGGCTTCGTGCTGGTGCCCGGCACGCCGCGCGCCGTGACCGCCGCCGAGGCCGAGGCAATCCTCGGCGC
>DATINU010000342.1:0-2920 GCA_035473955.1 Allosphingosinicella sp. | reverse complement strand
CGTGTCGGCGCCGGCCTGGAAGCCCATCAAGACGGCGCCCGATGACAAAGACGTGTGGCTGTGGGGCTCCAGGCACGGCCGCGCTTTCGTCGGGTGCCAGGGAGAGATTGCCGGCCGGCAGCTGCCAGGTCCCCTGCCCCTCGGCGACCAGCAACGGCACATTGGCGAGATCGCCCGCGAGGCCCGCGAAATTGCCGGCGACGCCGCGCGCGCCGAAGCGGCCCGTGAGGCTGGCGATGTCGAGTTTGTTCGGCATGCTCGCCGGGCCGAGGCGCACCGCAAGCGCGGCGGCGGTGAAACCGGCCGAATCGACCCGCACCCGGCCCGCCGCGAGCGTGATCGGCGAGGAGCCCAGCCGTCCCGCGAGGCGCGGGGCGCGCAGCTCCGCGCCGAAGCGGCCATTGGCAATCAGGGCGCCGCCGACCGGGCAGACCGGCAGCCGCGACGGGCCGATGCGCAGGCTCTGCACCTGCAGCGCCCGGAAGGCGGCGGTGACGCAGCTTTCGCCAAGCACGAAGCCGCCGCGGCCGAAGCGGCCGGTGAGCGGCAGGCCGAGCCCGGCGACGCGGCCGCCGCTGAACGGCCCGTCGAGCAAAGCCGTGGTGCGGAAACGCGTCTGCCCATCTGCGCCGGCGGCGAAGCTGACGTCGCCGAGCGCGAGGCGCGCGCCGCCGGCCTGCATCGGCGCGATCCGGCCGCTGCCGCGAAGCGCGCCGCCTTCCTGCCGCAAGGCGAAGCGCGCATCGGGGAAGCCGCCGCCCGACAGGCTGAATTCGCCGTCCAGCGCGACCGCTCCGTTCGGCCAGCCGTAAGTCAGCCCCTCCCCGCCGGAGAGGGCAAGGCGGGCGCCGCTGGCCGTATCGAGCTGCATCGGGCCGAGCCGAAGCCGCCCGCGCCCGTCGCGGCCGAGCAGCCGCACATCGGCGCGCGCGGTGGCGCCGCCGCGGCCGGCGCGGGTCAGCGCGCTGGCCAGGGCGTCGCCGATCGGGCCGACCGGCGTTCCGCGCGCACCCCTGAGCGCCCCGGCGAGGGAGGCGAGCGTTCGATCGCCGGCCGTCACCCGTTCGGCGGTCAACGCGCCCTCGAGGCCGAGATCGCCCCGGCGCGGCGATACCGCATAGCGGCCCGCGAAATGCGTGCGCGCGGCGCGGACCGCCTCGCTCGCGGCGCTCGCCGCCTCGATTTCGACGGCGCCCCGGGTCAGGTTCGCATTGCCGTCGAAGCCGAGCCGGCCCTGGATGCGGCTGAGCCGGTTGCCGCTCGCCCGCAGATCGGCGGCGCGCAGCACGGTCGTGCCCCGCCAGCCATCGAGACCTTCGTCGAGGGCCGCGCGCAATACGAAAACCGGCCGTTCGGCGGCGAGCGTGCCGCCGCAGGCGAGCCGCCGCATCGCCGCCGGGCCGCTGACATAAGGTTTCTGACCGGCAATTCTGATCCGGAAGCGCGCGACCGGCCCGGTTATCGTGCAGCCGCCGAGCTGGAGCCCGGGCGAGCGAAGGCCGAGCTGTCCCCGGAACCCGTCCGAAAGATTGCCGCCGCCGTCCAGCGCCAGCACCACCGGGCCGGCCGGCGTCGTAAGATCGAGCCTTGCATCGGCGACGTCGATGCGCTGGTCCGGCAAGCGGAAGGGCTCGCCGGAGGGCGGCGGCAGCAGCCGGTCGATCTGGCCGAGGGTCAGCTTCCCGCCGACCACGGCGCCGCGCATCCTCACGCCCCGCGCGGTGATCAGCCCGACATAGGGTCCGGAGAAGCCGATCAATATCTGCACGCGCACGTCACGCGCCACCAGATCGGGGCGGGCGGGATCGCCGAGCCTGAGATTTTCGAAAATCTGGGTGCCGAAGCCGATCCGCTTGACCTCGTAGGTCGCCTGCACGCCGCGCTCCGCCAGCGCGCGATCGATATAGTCGGTCGCGATCCGGACCCTAAGCGTCCAGAGGATCGCGACGGCGGCAAGCAGCAGGATGAGCAAGCCGAGGAGCGCGACCCGCGCCCATCGCGGCAGCCAGCGGCGCCTCACCCTGATCGTCTCGCCTTCCACCTGGTCCTGAACCCGCCGCTTCGCCTCGCCGTTCCCTCGGGTTTGCGTAACGGCATGGTGAGGCTTAATCCATGGCGATGGCCGAGGAGCTGCCGCTCGACGGGAAAGGGCATCGTTCGCGCGTGCGCGAGCGTTTGCTGAAGGGCGGGCCCAAGGCGCTGCACGATCACGAGATCGTCGAATATCTGCTCGGCCTGTCGATCAAGCGCCAGGACACGAAGCCGCTCGCCAAGCGGCTGCTCAATCAGTTCGGCGGCTTTGGCGGTCTGCTGGCGGCCGATCCCGCGGCGATCGAGCGAATCGGCAAGGTCAGCGAGGCGACCGTGGCCGCGCTCAAGATCGTCCAGGCGGCGGCGCTGCGCCTGCTCGAGGCGCAGGTCGAGAACAGGCCGGTGCTCGGTTCATGGCAGGCCTTGCTCGATTATCTGCGCGCCGACATGGCGCACGAGCAGATCGAACGGGTCCGCATCCTCTTCCTCAACGCCAAGAACGAGCTGATCGCCAACGAGACGATGTGGGAGGGCACGGTCGACGAAGCCGCCGTCCACGTCCGCGAGATCATGAGCCGCGCCGTCCATCTCGGCGCGACCGCGATCATCGTCGTCCACAATCACCCGAGCGGCGACCCTTCGCCGAGCCAGCAGGACATCCGCCTGACCCGCGACATCATGGAGGCCGGGCGGCACATGAAGGTGATGCTGCACGACCATGTGATCATCGGCGCGAGGGGCCATACCAGCCTGCGCTCGGAAGGGCTGATCTAGCGCGGCGCCGTCGCGGGCCCCGTGCGAACCATGCGCATTTCCCAGAGCTTCACCCAGATCCCGCCCCGCAGCGCCTCGGCGAGCACGACATAGGCATCGGCCCCGTCGCGGGTCC
>DATINU010000341.1:0-8241 GCA_035473955.1 Allosphingosinicella sp. | reverse complement strand
GATCCGGATCTTGTCGTCGGGCGCGGTCATCGCGCGCGAGAGCAAGGCGGTCTGCTTCCCTTCGATGTCGAAATAGCGGATCTGGCGGAAATTGAAGATCGTCTCGTAAAATTGCGCCCAATGATCCATCCGCCCGCGATTCACATTGTGGGTCAGGTGATCGAGCGTGTGCAGGCCGACGCTGTTGTCGTCGCGCCCCGCGCCCGGGACGGGCTCGAAATCGACGTCGTAGATTTGCTCGGCCCCGTAGCGGTCGACTAGGTAGAGGAACGAGCCGCCAATCCCCTCGATCGCCGGAATCTCGAGCTCGCCGGGCCCGCGCGGACTCTCCACCTCCGTCGCCCCCCGCTCGACCGCCAGCTTCACCGCGTCCTTCGAGTTTCTCACCCGAAAGGCCATGCCGTTCGCCGAGGGGCCGTGCGCTTCGCGGAAGTCGGCCGGCTGCCCTTCGGGCTCCATGTTCAGGATGAAGTTGATGTCGCCCTGCGCATAATGACGCCCGTTCTTCGAGCGGTGGTTGCCGACATGGGTGAAGCCGAGCTGGGAGAACATCCGCGCCATCGCCTCGGGATCGGGGCTGGTCCATTCGACGAACTCGAAGCCGTCTAGGCCGATCGGGTTTTCACGGGGCTCCATGGCGCAAATCCTTGGCAAGGGGAGGGGAATCGGCCGGGCTCATATCAGTGCCTGTGGATAGAAGCAAAAGCGCCATTGCGCGGCCGTTCGACCTTTCTTACGTCCCTCGCATGACCGCGACCCACTCCTCCCGCATGCTGATCCTCGGCTCCGGCCCCGCCGGCCTTTCAGCCGCCATCTACGCCGCCCGCGCCGGCATGGCGCCGATCGTCGTCCAGGGCATCCAGCCCGGCGGCCAGCTCACCATCACCACCGATGTCGAGAATTATCCGGGCTTCGCGGAGGTGATCCAGGGGCCGTGGCTGATGGAGCAGATGCAGAAGCAGGCCGAACATGTCGGCACCCGCATGGAATGGGACCATATCGCCGAGGTCGACCTTTCAGAGCGCCCGTTCCGGATGACGGGCGACAGCGGCACGCTCTATCTCGGCGACACGCTCGTCATCGCCACCGGCGCCCAGGCGCGCTGGCTGAACCTGCCGAGCGAGGAGCATCTGAAGGGCAAGGGCGTCAGCGCCTGCGCGACTTGCGACGGCTTCTTCTACCGCGGCAAGAAGGTGATCGTGATCGGCGGCGGCAACACCGCGGTCGAAGAGGCGCTCTACATGACCAACCACAGTCATGACGTCACCCTGATCCACCGCCGCGATACGCTGCGCGCCGAGAAGATCCTGCAGGACCGCCTGTTCGCCCACCCCAATATCAAGGTGATCTGGAACCGCGAAGTGGCCGAGTTCGTCGGCGGCGGCACGCCCGAGGGGCTGGTCGCGGTCGACCTGCGCGATACGCAGACCGGCGCGGTCGAGCGGCTGGATACGGAAGGCGCGTTCGTCGCGATCGGCCATTCGCCCGCCACCGAGCTGTTCAAGGGCCATCTGGAGCTCGACGCCGACGGCTATATCCAGGTCGAAACCGGCACGACCCGAACCTCGATCCCCGGCGTCTTCGCCTGCGGCGACGTAATGGACAAGATCTACCGCCAAGCGGTCACCGCCGCCGGCACCGGCTGCATGGCCGCGCTGGACGCCGAGAAGTTCCTCGCGGAGGCCGATTTCGAGAACGCCACCGCGGAGGTTGTGGAAGTGCAGCCGGCCTGACACCAAGAGGAAGGTCGTCATTCCAGCGGATCAGGTCAGGTCCCGAGCGCCCGCAACGCCCGGACCACCGCCGCCGTCAGCGCCGCCTCGTCGCCCGCTCGCGCGAAGGTGTGGGAATCGCTCCCGATCGTCTCGCGGCCTTCGATCAGGCCCTTGAAGGCGGCGGCCCGCAGCTCCTGCTCGGCGGCGATGGCGGTGCCGTCGCCTTCGGCGAGGATCAGCCAGGCGCGCAGGCCCCCGGCGCGGAGCGCGGCCGCGGTTTCGCGGGCGAGGGGGGAGCCTTCGTGCGGCGCGGAGATGCTGCGCAGGCCCTTGAAGAGCTTGCGCCAATCCACTGCGCCGGAAAGGATTTTCCGCCAGCCCTCGCGGCTGGTCAGCTGCCGGGCATAGTGGCGCTTGATCGCCGCCGGGGCGGGCTCGCCGGCCTCGGCTTCGACCAGCCAGGGATTGACCAGGATGAGGCCCTCCAGCCCGGCCTGCCTGCCGAACAGGCCGAGCGCGGTGGCGCCGTCGCACAGGCCGAAGCCGATCACGCGCTCGAGCTCCGGCGCGGCGGTGCGGAAGGCGGTCGCAGCCGCCTTCACGTCCGGCCCGCTCGCCCGGAAGCCGGGATCGTCGCCGCCGCTGTCGCCGACCCCGCGCCGGTCGTAGCGAAAGCATTGAAAACCATTACCTGCCAGCGCTTTGGCGAGCCTTTCGTACATGCGATGCGAACCGATCCGGGTCTGGCTGCCGCCGGTGACCATGAGCAGCCCGATCGTGCCGGCGCCGCCGTCCAGGCTGGCCGCCAGCTCGGCGCCCTCGCAGGAGAAGCTCAGGAGCCGGCGCATATCCGGCTCCATTTGACGAGGTCCGCGGCGATCGCCCCGGCCAGCTCGGCCGAATTGCCGGGCTCCGAGCGCCGCCACAGCGCCGGCCCCTCGAGCTTGGCGTCGGCTTCGGCCCGGTCGGTGGCGAGCCGGGCGGTGCGCAGCGGCGAGACCCGCGCGGGCACCGCGGCCTCGAGCGCGCTCTTCATCGCAGCGGACGGGGCATAGCCCGCCCATTCGACCCCGCCCGCCAGGCCCGAGCGCACCATGTCGCGGACCAATGCGGCCCCGTCGAGCGGCGCGAAACGCCACCAGCCCCGCGCTTCGGCCGAATCGTCCAGCAAGGCCCCGCCGCGCAGGCTGGCGAGCAGGGGTTTGCGTGCCTTTTCAGCGATATGGGCGGCGGCGGAAGTGACGTCATGCCGCCAGTCCGCCCAGCTTGCCTCGCCCAGCGCCCGCTCGCTTTCGCCCGTCCCGGAAAGATCGAGCAGCCAGGCGGTCTGGCCCTTGGCGGCCACGGCGCGCATCACCGCGACAAGCAACGCGCGGGTGCGGTTCATCTCCTCGAACAAGGGCGGCACGAACAGGATCGCCGGCGCATGCTCGCGGCCGATCCGCATGAGCCATTCCTCGCGATCCTTGCTGGCGAACCGCTCGAAAGCGAGCGGCGCGGTCACCGGAGCGTCTTGTCCCGCGCGAAGCTCAGCAGCGCGCCGAACGTCTCCATCATGTCGGCATCGACCTCGTGATCCTCGATCAATATGCCGAGCCGCTCCTCGAGCTCGGTGAGCAAGCCCGCCACCGCCATCGAATCGAATTCCGGAAGCGCGCCGAAGAGCGGCGTCGCCTCGTCGAACGCGGCGACGCGGGCAGGATCGAGCCCGAGCACGTCGGCGAGCACCGCGCGCAAGGTATTTTCAACCTCATGGGCATCGTCGGGCGCGGTCGCCATGTCTTCCCCTGTCTCGGCTTTGCCTTGCAGCGGGAGTTAACCGCTCCGCCCGCGCCGGACAAGCGCCGAGGCTTTCTCCCGCGCGAGGCCGAGCAGGCCCAGCGGATGGCGGGGGTTGAAGGCGAGCAGGCGCCACAGCGGCCGCCGCTCGGCCATCCAGTCGCGTTTGTAGGGATCGTCGCCGGTGCCGTAGTCGATCGCCGCGACCCGATCGACGTCGAGCGCCCGGCGAAACATCGCCTCGCCGAGGATCGTTCCGGGCGAAAGCGCCTTCATATCCTCGCGATAGGCAAGCTTGTGGATGGTGGCCTCTTTATTTTCGATCAGCCAGAGCTGCGCGGCGATCGGTTGCCCGTCCTTGCGGGCGAGTCCGAGCCGGAGCGTTCCCGCTTTGCCTTCCTGCTCGGCCAGCGCGCGCAGGAAGGCGAATGAGCCTTCCTCACCCTTCCAGCTGGCGCGGTAGATCTCTTCATAAGCCTCCCAGGCAAGCGGATCGAAACGATCGAAAATCTCGATCTCCAGCCCCGCCGCTTTGGCCTTGCGCCGGGTGGTGTTGCGCAGCTGGCTCGGCCGGGTCGCCCAATAGGCCTCGAAGTCCATGCCCTTGGTGTCGATCCGCCAATTGCCGGTCTTCTCGCTCACGAAGGTGCTCCAGCCCACGCCCTCGAAGGCCTCGCGAAGCGGCTCGGGATCGGCCAGCGGCGCCAGCTCGACGCGGCCCATTCCCTTCAGGCCTGAAACAAGGCCGGCCAGCAGCGAGGGGTCGCGAGACCCGGCGGCGTCGAAGCGCAGCGAATACCAGGCGGCATAGGCGCTTGCCCGCGAACCCTGCCGGGCGAGAGGCAGCCAGGCCTTGGCGGAATCGTCACCGGCGCCGACCACCAGCAGCTTGCCGGGCGGCGGCACATGATCGTGGACCAGCCGGAACCAGTCCAAGCGGCGAAACAGGCAGGGCTCGGACGCGCGATCGAGCGCGCCGCCGGCATCCGCCGCAACCGCGTCCAGATCGTCGAACAAAGCGATGTTAACCGTCACGCTTTATGCCCCTTCGCGCCCGCCCTATCATGACGTCGTTTAAGCAGGAATGAAGTTGGCAACGCCGGACCCGACCCCTTTTCCGCTCGATCACCTGACGCTCAGAGGAGCGCCGGACGCTCCCGCCTTGCTGACCCGCGAGGGCGCGCTCGATTATGCGGGGCTGGAGCAGGCGGTCGGCAGCCTGGCGGCGGGGCTGAGGGCGAGGGGCCTCGCTCATGGCGACCGCGTCGCCTCCTGGCTCCCCAAGAACCGGCTCACCAGCCTGTTCCCGCTCGCCGCGGCCCGCGCCGGCCTGATCCATGTCCCCATAAACCCGCTGCTGAAGCGCCTCCAGGTCGCCCACATCCTTGCCGACAGCGGCGCCGGCCTGCTGCTGACAGCTCCCGCCCGCACCGCCACCCTCGAGCCCGGCGATCTGCCGCCGGACTTGGCCGTCCTCGACGCCGACGCCGCGATCGCCGCGCTGTTTCAGACGCCTAATCCATTAGCACCTTCGGACCATGACCCCGAGGACCTGGCGGCCCTGCTCTACACCTCCGGCTCTACCGGGCGCCCCAAGGGCGTGATGCTCAGCCACGCCAACATGTGGCTCGGCGCGGTCAGCGTCGCTCATTATCTGCGCCTCACCGCCGACGACCGGATTCTTGCCGTGCTGCCGTTGAGCTTCGATTACGGGCAGAATCAGCTGCTTTCGACCTGGGCTGTGGGCGGCGCGGTCGTACCGCTCGATTATCTCACCGCCCGCGACGTAATTCGCGCCGTGGAACGGCATCAAATCAGCACCTTGGCGGGCGTCCCTCCGCTCTGGGTGCAGCTGATCGAGGCGCCCTGGCCCGCGGCTGCTTCGCTGTCGCTGCGCCGGCTTACCAACAGCGGCGGCAAGCTCGCGCCTTCGGTGGTACGGCGGCTGCGCGAGGTTTTCCCCGCCGCCGACATCTATTCGATGTACGGGCTCACCGAGGCGTTCCGCTCCACCTATCTCGAGCCCGCTTTGCTCGATGCCCATCCCGATTCGATGGGCAGCGCCATTCCCCTGGCCGAAATCATGGTGATCGACGCCGAGGGCAGGGAGGCCGGGGAGGGCGAGCTGGTCCATGCCGGGCCGCTCGTCGCCAAAGGCTATTGGCAGGATCCGGAGCGCACCGCGGAGCGCTTCAAGCCCGCGCCGGCCTCCTCCACCTATGGCGGCACGGCCGTGTGGTCGGGCGACATGGTGCGCAGGGACGGCGAGGGCCTGCTCTATTTCGTCGGCCGCGAGGACGGGATGATCAAGACCTCGGGCAACCGGGTCAGCCCGACCGAGGTTGAGGAGGCGGCGATCGCTTCCGGCCTGGTCTACGAAGCGGTGGCGCTCGGCTATCCGGACGAACGGCTGGGGGAGGGGATCGCCCTCGTCGTCCGCCCGGACCGGCGCGGCGAGGAGGAGGCGCTGCGCGCTTTCCTCAAGCGCAGCCTGCCCAATTTCATGCAGCCCGGCCACATCGTCTGGCGCGACGAATTGCCGCGCTCGCCCAATGGCAAGCTTGACCGCGTCGCGCTGAAGACCGAGCTGATGGCATGAGCAAGCTCATGGGCCCGGTCCCGCCCGGTTTCGCGGCGGACAAGGACGGCATGCTGCTGATCGGCGGCCGCCGCGCGGACGATCTCGTCGCCGAGGCGGGCGATACGCCGCTCTTCGTCTACGATCTCGCTCTGATCGACGCGAAAATCGCGCATTTTCGCGCGGCTTTTCCCAATATCGATTTGCATTATGCAATAAAAGCAAACAGCTATATCCAACTTCTCAGCCATGTCGCGAAGCAGGTGGACGGGCTGGACATCGCCTCCGCCGGCGAGCTGGCCTTCGCGCTCGAAGCCGGCGCGGACCCGGCAACGATCAGCTTCGCCGGTCCGGGCAAGCGCGACGCGGACCTGAAGGCAGCGATCGAGGCGGGCGTGACGCTCAACTGCGAATCCGAGGGTGAGGTGGAGCGGGCGCTGGCGATGGGCGGGCGCCCGAAGCTCGCCGTGCGGGTCAATCCCGATTTCGAGATCAAGGGCTCGGGGATGCGGATGGGCGGCGGCGCCAAGCCGTTCGGCGTCGATGCCGCGCGCGTGCCCGATCTGGTCCGCCGGATCCTCGCGGCGCCGCACGCCGAATGGCGCGGCTTTCACATCTTCGCGGGCTCGCAAGCGCTCCAATCCGACGCACTTATCGAGGCACAAAAGGCAACAATCGCGCTCGCCAGCGAACTGTCCGCCAACATCGGCGCAACCCCGCCGCTGGTCAATTTGGGCGGCGGCTTCGGCATCCCCTATTTCCCCGGCGAGCAGCCGCTCGACGTCGAAGCCGTTTCCGCGGCACTTTCGCCAACATCCGGCGCTCCCCCGGCGCCCCTGAAGGGCACCCGTTTCGCCATCGAGCTGGGCCGCTGGCTGGTGGGCGAATGCGGCGTCTACCTGACCCGGATCGTCGACCGGAAGCTCAGCCACGGCAAGACCTTCCTGGTGACCGACGGCGGCATGCAGCACCAGCTCGCCGCCTCGGGCAATTTCGGTCAGATCGTCCGCCGCAACTATCCCGTTGCGATCGCCCCGCATTTCGGCGCGACGGAGGTGGAGGAGGTCACCATCGTCGGCTGCCTCTGCACGCCGCTCGACCGGCTCGCCGATGACGTCATGATGCCGCACGCCGGGGTCGGCGATCTCGTCGCAATCTTCCTCGCCGGCGCCTATGGCCTTTCGGCCAGCCCGCAGGCCTTTCTCGCCCAGCAGCCGGCTCGGGAAATCGCCGTCAACAGAGGCGGTTAACCTCTCCGGCGACGCCGGTCCCGATTTGGGACGCGGGCCAAATCCCGCTTGTTCCTAACGGTAATTTTACCTCTTCGCCCCATAGCGGACCCAAATCCTGCCCGTATCCCGCTCTGGGACATGGGGCTTCGGGGTTGGGAAGCGAGTGAAGAGGAGTGACCATGCGCGTAGCCAAGTCCTGGGCCGCCCTTGCCGCAACCGTCAGCGTCATTGCCCTCAGCGGCTGCGCCACCGGCAGCCGCTCCGGCCATGTCCTGCCCCCCGCCAATCTGGCCGAGAACGGCACCGACGCCCCCCGCGACAATTACATCATCGGCGCGATGGACGAACTCACCGTCTTCGTCTGGCGCAACCAGGAACTGGGCGTGCGCACCCAGGTCCGCCCCGACGGCCGGATCACGACGCCGTTGATCACCGACATGGTCGCCGCCGGCAAGACGCCGGCGCAGCTCGCCGACGACATCCGCCAGGCCCTGTCGCAGTACATTCAGGATCCGCTGGTCTCGGTGATGGTCGATCGGCCGCAGGGCGATTTCTCGCAGCAGATCCGGATCGTCGGCGCCACCGCGCGGCCATCCTCCATTCCCTATCGCGCCAACATGACGCTGCTCGACGCCATGATTTCGGTGAACGGCCTTTCGGAATATGCCGCGGGCGACCGCGCCCGGCTGATCCGCGTCGACCATGCCACCGGCCACGAGCGCCAGTACGACCTGCGCATCGCCAGCCTGCTCCGCCACGGCGACATCCACGCCAATGTCCGGCTCGAGCCCGGCGACGTGATCATCATCCCGGAAAGCATGTTCTGATCCGATGGGCGGGCTCTACGATCAGCTGAGGATTGCCTTTCACCAGGTCTGGCGCCGTCGCTGGCTGGCGATGGGCGTCGCCTGGGGAATCTGCGTGCTCGGCTGGCTGG
>DATINU010000340.1:0-5528 GCA_035473955.1 Allosphingosinicella sp. | reverse complement strand
GCCGGCGGCGGCGTCTTCGGTTTGAACCGGCAGAGATCGGCGACGACGCAGCGCCAGCATTCGGGCTTGCGCGCCTTGCAGACGTAGCGGCCGTGCAGGATCAGCAGGTGGTGCGCGGTGCGGCGGTAGGGCTGCGGAGTTTGCCGCTCCAGGATCGCCTCGACCTTTTCCACCGTCTTGCCTCGCGCGAGGCCGGTGCGGTTGCTCACGCGAAAGACGTGCGTATCGACCGCGAAGGTCTCCGCCCCGAACGCGACATTCATCACCACGTTGGCGGTCTTGCGGCCGACACCGGGCAACGTCTGCAGCGCGTCGCGGTCGGCGGGGATCTGGCCATCATGCTTCTCGATCAGGGCGCGCGAGAGGGCGATGACGTTCTTGGCCTTCATGTTGAACAGGCCGATCGTCCTGATGTGCCGCTTGAGGCCGGCTTCGCCGAGCGCGAGCATTTGCGCGGGGGTAGTGACCTCTTCGAACAGCTGGCGGGTGGCGAGATTGACGCCGGCGTCGGTGGCCTGGGCGGAGAGGACGACGGCGACGAGGAGGGTATAGTCGTTGACCGAGTCGAGCTCGGTCTCCGGGTTCGGAGTCCGATCCGAGAGACGGCGATAGAACTCCGCGATATCGGCCTTTTTCATGCCAGCGCGTCCAGCGCCAGGCCGAGCCGGGCGAGACCTTCCTCGACGATTTCAGTCGGGCCGCCGATGCCGATGCGGAAATGATCGGACGCGCCGAAGAAGCGGCCTGGAACGATCGACGTATCGTATTGAGAACGAAGGAGATCGTGGAGGCGATCAGGGTCGCCCGAGAGGAGGCGTGGAAAGGCGGTGACATTGTGGACCATCGGCGCGGCTTCGAGCTCGTGGCGGGTCGCGAAGAAGGTGTTGGCGAGGGCGCGGTTGCGGGGGAGGTGGGCATGAGCTTCAGCGGCGATTTGGGGTAGCCGCGACAGGGCGAGGCAGGACAGGCGCTCGTCGGCATGGGCCTGAGCGACGCCGAACAACTCGTTCAAACGCCACATTTTTTCGGCAAGCGCGGGCGCGGCGAGGATCCAGCCGCAGCGTAGGCCGGAGAGGCCGTAGACCTTGGTGAGGCTGGAGGTGGCGACGATGTTGTCGCCAAGCAGATGGGCGGTCGGCTGGCCGGCGGCGTCGAGATAGACCTCGTCGATCAGCACCGGAACGCCGAGTCCGGCGAGGGCGCGGAGCGTCTCGATATCGGCGAGATTGCCGGTGGGATTGTGGAGATTCGTGGCGAGAATCAGCCGCGTTTTGGCGTGAATCGACTGCTCTATGGCGTGAATATCCAGCGCGAAGGCGGGGCCCTGACGCGTAAAGGCGCGGATGTCCGCGCCGAGGAAGCGCGCCGCGGCGAGCAGCGGCTCATAGGCCGGCTGTTCGACCAGCACCTCGTCGCCCGGTTCGATCAGGGCGGCCATGGCGAGCATGTTCGCCATCGAAGTGCCGTCGGCCATCACCACGCGGCCGGGGTCCACGCCGCATTTGCGGGCGATGGCTTCGCGCAACGGCGGGTAGCGATAGTGGCTGGCGCCGGTGAGATCGAGGTCGGCGATGTCGATCGGGAAGCGGTCGAGGCGGAAATGCGGGACCTCGCTGGAGGCGAGATGATAGGTGACGGGCGTCTGGGTCTTGGCCCAGTGCATATATTCGGACTGAAGCGCCCTCATTGGCGGCTGCGCCAGTAAAGGAAGGCGGGGATGCCCGCGGCGAGGATGGCGAAGCCGATCGCGCTGTTCACCGGAGCATTGGCGACGGTGGCGGCGACGATGATGGCGCAGGCGATGACGAACAGGCCGGTGGTGAAGGGATGGCCCGGCGCGGCGAAGCCATCATGGACGCGGTCGCGGCGGCGGAAGACGAAGAGCGCGGCGCCGGTCAGCCCGAACCAGATGAAATCGACCGAGACGACGTAGGAGAGGATCTGGCCGAACGTGCCAGTCAGCGCGATCGCGCAGGCGACGGCGCCCTGCAGCGCGATGGCGACGACGGGGGCATGGGTCTTCGCGCTGACCGTGGCCACGCCGCGGAAGAAGAGCCGGTCCTCGGCCATGGCGAAATAGACGCGCGGCGTGGTCAGCATGCCCTGGCTGAGGAAGCCAAGCGCGGAGATGGCGATGCCGAGCGCGATCAGGGTCGCGCCCGTCTCGCCGAGCGCTAGGCGCATCACCGCGCTCGCCGGCGCTGACGCATTCGCAAGGCCGGCGGGACCGAGCGCGTAGACGCAGGCGAAGGCGACGGCGGTGTAGAGCGTCACCACGCCGATCACGCCGAACAGGAGCCCGCGCGCGAGATCGCGGCGGGGATCGCGCATCTCGCCCGCGACGAAGCTCGCCGTCTGCCAGCCGCCATAGGCAAACATGACCGGCGTCAAAGCCGCGAGCAGGCCGAGCGGGGCGGCGTCCGGCGGCGGGAGGGCCAGTTCCGGACTGGCCGGGGCGAGGAGGACGCCGCACAGGACGAGCGCGGCGATGGCGGCGATCTTCAGCACCATCAGCAGGCTCTGCACGTTGCTGCCGGCGCGAACGCCGAGGCAGTTGATCGCGGTGAGGAGCGCCAGCACCCCCGCGGCCACTGCGCCGTCCGGGATCGGCAGCAGGGTCAGCTCGTGGAAATAGCGGGCGAAGGTGATCGCCACCGCCGCCATCCCGCCCGACTGGATCACCAGCAGCAGCGACCAGCCGTAGAGAAAGGCCGGCAGCGGCCCCCAGGCGTCGCGCAGATAGGCATATTGGCCGCCGACCTCGGGCCGCCGCGCCGCCAGCTCGGCATAGACGAAGGCGCCGATGATCGCGATCAGCCCGCCGAGCAGCCAGGCGCCGACGATCAGCCAGGGCGTCGAGACATGCTTGGCGACCTCGGCCGGGTTGACGAAAATTCCCGCGCCGACGATCCCCCCCATGACGAGCATGGTCGCGTCGAACAGGCCGAGGCGGCGGACCAGCTTCGGCTCGACGGCGTGGCTCACAGCCCCAGCACGTCCTTCATCGTGTAGCGGCCGGCGGGCTTGCCCGCGAGCCAGAGGGCGGCTTTGACGGCGCCGCGCGCGAAGATGCGGCGGCTGTCGGCGCGGTGGCCGAGCTCGAGCCGCTCGCCTTCGCCGGCGAAGACCACGAGATGATCGCCGGCGACGGACCCGCCGCGCAGGGAGGCGTAGTAGATGCCGCCTTCCTCGCGCTCGTGCGGCTCGTCCCGCATGCGATCGAAGCGGTTCAATTCGAAAGGGTTGGCCGCGCCGCGCCCTTCGTTGGCCGAGGCGCCGAGCAGGAGGGCCGTGCCCGAGGGCGTGTCGAGCTTGTGGCGATGATGCATTTCCTGGATTTCGATATCCCAGTCCGGGCCCAGCCGCCGCGCCGCTTCCTCGACCAGCGCGCGCAGCACATTGACGCCGAGCGAGGTGTTGGCGGTCTGCAGCACGGCGACCCGCGCCGCGGCGGCCTCGATCGCCTGGTGCTGATCGGCCTTGAGGCCGGTCGTGCCGATCAGGATCGGCGTGCCGGTGGAGATCGCCGCGTCGAGATTGACGAGCAGGGCGCCGGGCGCGCTGAAATCGACGAGCACGTCCGAAGCCGAAGCAAGCGCAGCGGCATCGCCGCCGAGATCGACGCCGCCCGCAAGGCTCGCACCCGGCGTTTCTTCGAGCTCGCGCGCGATCGCCTTGCCCATCCGCCCCGCCGCGCCGAGGATTCCGATCGCCGTCATCCGCCCCTCCTGTGCCGTCCGCTTCATGGGCGAGGCGGGGCTGCATCGCAAGCGGGCGCGAGGGAACGGGCGCATGCCGAGAGGCGTTGGCACGCCCGATAACCTTGGGAGAGTTCAAATGGCCGATGAAAAAGAAGTGATCATCACCGACGGCGGCGGCGGGGGTGGCGGCGGCGTCATCATCGCGGTGGTGCTGTTGATCGCGGTGATCGTCGTCCTGTTCTTCGTGTTCGGGCGCGGCATGCTGAACAGCGAGCCCACGAAGATCGACGCCGACATCAAGGTCGAAGCGCCGAAATAGGAATCAGCCCGCTTCCCGCAAATGCCGAAGCCAGCGCTGGCGCGCCCATTCCTGGATGAGCGCGTCGGCGCTGCGCTTTTCGGCGCTGCCCCGGGCGAGGTCCGCATAAGGCGTCCAGCGGCCCGGGCTGGTCGAGACACTTTCCTCGAACAGGTTGAAGACGGTGCGGCGGCCAGCCGCGTCGACCAGGCCGATCGCGCCCGGCCGATCGAGCGTGCCGAGATATTGGAAGACGCCGCGCGATTGCGCGGGCGGCAGCGGTGCGCCGGCCGCGCGGAGGATCACGCCGCGCATGTCGGCGAGGCCGATCACCGGGGGAATCGCGATGCCGGGGCGACTGAGGATGAACGGAATCCGGGTCTGCTGCTCGTTCAGCATATGACCGTGGCCGAGGAAGCCGTCGTCGAACAGCGACTCGCCGTGATCGGCGGTGACCACGATGAGGCTATTGTCGAGCACGCCGAGCCGGCGCAGGCGGGCGATCAGGGCGCCGATCAGCCGGTCATTATAGGCGATGGCGTTCAAATAGGTGCGTTCGACATGGCCCCGGTTGTCCGCGCCGATCGCGCCGCGTTCGATCGGGTCGCCGGCGAGGATGCGGTCCATCATCGGCTCGTAATAGGGAAAATGGGCCGATTGCAGGTTCACGTAGAGGAAGCGCGGGCGCTGCCAGGCCTGCGCGTTGCCGAGCCGCCGGTCGAATTCGCGCAGCAGGATCTTGCCGTCGATATTGACCGAGCCCTGCGCGGCGAAGCTGAAGGCGCGCTCTTCCTTCAGCAAGGTGCCGTCGACGAACATCGAGCCGCGGCGCATGCCGGTAAGGCGGGCGGTGTCGCCGAAATCCTCGGCCTGGCCCGAGAGGATTCCCACCTCATAGCCGTTGGCGAGGAAATCGCGGACCAGGCTCTGGCGATCGTCGATCGGGGCGAGCTCGCCGGTGAACAGGCTCTGCAGCGAGAAGGTGGTGAAGCCGACATGGCTGTAAGCCGCATTGGCGCGGCTGCCATTGGCGGCGAGCGCGTCCATCACCGGGGTGAGCGGGCGGCCGTCGACGCGGCGGCCGATCGCGTCGGCGCGGGTGCTTTCGAGGACGATCAGGATGACGTTGGGTCTTGCGCCGGCAATGGCGGGCGCGGCGGCCGTCGTGGCGCTCTCCCCAGAGAAGGCGAAGTCGCCGCCATAGCCGTCCTGATCCACGCCGTCGCCGGGGACGTCCAGCGCATAGGGATGGCGACTGCCGTCGAAGGGCTGGCGGTCGATCGGATAGGAGAAGAAGCTCCAGCCGTCGCGGTCGAAGTCGGTCATCTGATCGAGCAGGGTCGAGAAGGCGAGCACGCCGTTGAAGCGCGAGGCGGCGGAGCGGGCGTCGTCGATCCGGTTGACCGCGAAGAGCAGGAGCGGCGCGGCGACGAGCAGCGCCAGCCACTGGCGGCGGCCGGGGCGATAGTGATCGGGGAGCGGGGCGACGTTCCGCCAGCGTTTGCGCAGCAGCAGCAATGCGGCGGTGT
>DATINU010000339.1:0-4524 GCA_035473955.1 Allosphingosinicella sp. | reverse complement strand
GCAACGCCCAGATCGTCGCCTTCCGCCACAACGATATCGACGCGCTCGAAAAGCGCCTGAAGCGCCTGCCGCCCGAGGCCGGCAAGCTGGTCGTGCTGGAAGGCGTCTATTCGATGCTCGGCGACGTCGCGCCGCTGAAGGAGATGGTCGCGATCGCCAAGGCGCATGGCGCGATGGTCCTGGTCGACGAGGCGCATTCGATGGGCTTCATCGGCGAGCATGGCCGCGGCGTCGCCGAGGCGCAGGGCGTGCTCGACGACGTCGATTTCGTGATCGGCACCTTCTCCAAGAGCGTCGGCACGGTCGGCGGCTTCTGCGTCTCCAACCATCCCAAGTTCGAGATTCTCCGCCTCGTCTGCCGGCCCTACGTCTTCACCGCGTCGCTGCCGCCGAGCGTCGTCGCCACCGCCGCCACCTCGATCCGCAAGCTGATGCACGGCTCGAACAAGCGCGCCCACCTCTGGGAGAATTCGAAGCGCCTCCACGCGGGCCTGAAAGCGCTCGGCTTCACGCTCGGCACCGGTGAGCCGCAATCGGCGATCATCGCGGTGATCATGCCGAATCTCGAAAAGGGCGCTGCGATGTGGGAAGCGCTCCTCGCCGAGGGCCTCTACGTCAATCTCGCCCGCCCGCCCGCGACTCCCGCCAACATGACCCTGCTCCGCTGCTCCCTTTGCGCCGAGCATAGCGAGACGGAAGTGGGCGAAATCCTGCAAATGTTCGAAAATGCGGGCAAGACCACCGGCGTGATCGGCTAGGCCCACCGCCCCTCACCCCTGAATTTTCATGGTTAAACTGCGGCGAACCGCCCCGTAACGGGTGCCGGGCGCCTTTTTCGCACATTCCAACCCGCCCACCGATGCCGTATTCTCCACACATGGCGGAGGAGGCGATCGGGGCCGAGGAGCAGGCACCCTCGACGGGGCGTGCGTTGTGGGTCAGCGCGCTGGCGCTGCTGGCGACGGTTGCGCTCGTCACCCTCATCGTCCTCATCACCATGTCGAACCGCGCTCGCGACGACGCGATCAATTGGGAGCGGCACACGTCCGAGGTGATGCTGCTCGCCCGCAATATCGATGCCACCGTCGCCCGTTCCGAGGCCGCGCTCGGTCGCTATGTACTCGACGAGAACGATCTCACCGGCACCGCTTATTACAATGAATGGCGCTCGGCCGCCTTCCAGGTCGGCGAGCTGCAACGCCAGGTCCGCGACGACCCAGCCCAGCAGCGCCGCGCCGCCGCGCTCCGCACCCTCTTCGAGCGCCGTGGCACTGAGCTGGCGCCCGCCGCCACGCTCGCCCAGCGCGGCGAGGGCGCAGGCGGCCTCAACAGCCTCTATGCGGCGAGCCGCACCCACACGCTCGCCGCCTTCCGCGGCAAGCTCGAGGAGATCGCGACCTCGGAGCGCGCCAACCTCACCCGGCGGATGGAGGAGACGCAAGGCCTCGTCACCCGTGCCGATACCTATACCGACTGGCTCGGCTGGCTGGCGATCCTGATCGGCTTCGGCGCCATGGGCCTCGCGATCCTCGCCTGGCGTTCCTTCGTCGAAACCATGCAGGCCCGGCGCGAGGCCGATACGCAATCGTTGCGCGCGCAGGATCTCGAGGAGGCGGTGCAGGCCCGCACCGCCCAGCTTTCCGACGCCAATGCCCGCCTGAAGGCCGAGGTCGCCGAGCGCGCCGCCGCCGAGGCGCAGCTCCGCCAGGTCCAGAAGATGGAGGCGGTCGGCCAACTCACCGGCGGCATCGCCCACGATTTCAACAATATGCTGGCGGTGGTCGTCGGCGGCCTGGATCTCGCCCGCCGCAAGCTGCACGGCTCGCGCCGCGAGGTCGAATTCCACCTCGACAATGCGATGGAGGGCGCGACCCGCGCCGCCGCGCTCACCCGCCGCCTGCTCGCCTTCGCCCGCGCCGAGCCACTGCTGCCCGAAGCGGTCGCGCCCGCCGAGCTGGTCGAGAACATGCTCGAGCTGATCGACCGGGCCATCGGCGAACGCATCACCGTCCACACCCGCTTCGCCGATCCGCTCTGGCACGTCTGGGCCGATCCGGTGCAGCTCGAAAACGCCGTACTCAACCTCGCCGTCAATGCCCGCGACGCGATGGACGGCGGCGGCGATCTCCAGCTCCAGGTCGATAATGTCACGCTCGCCGAAGCCGAGGTCGAGAACCTGCCCGCCGGCGATTATGTCCGGATCCGGGTCCGCGACGCCGGCCGCGGCATCGCGCCCGAGCATCTCGACCGGGTCTTCGAGCCCTTCTTCACGACCAAGGCGGTGGGCAAGGGCACCGGCCTCGGCCTCAGCCAGATTTTCGGCTTCGCCCGCCAGTCGGGCGGCGAGGTCGGCATCGCCTCCGCGCTCGGCCAGGGCACCACCGTCTCGCTCTATCTGCCGCGCTCCGCCGCCGCCGCCGAGCAGGCCGCCAACCGGCCGCTGCCGACGGTCAGGGAGGCAGAGGCCGTGCGCGGCGCCCAGCGCGCCTCGATTCTCGTGGTCGAGGACGATCCTCGCGTTAGCCGCTCGACCGTCGCCGCGCTTGAGGAACTGGGCTACCAGCCGCACCCCTGCGCCGGCGGCAAAGAGGCGCTCGACGTGCTGAAGCGCGATGCCGGCGTCGATCTCCTGATCACCGACGTGATGATGCCCGAAATGACCGGCACCGAGCTCGCCGCCGAGGTGAAACGGCGCCATCCGCAGATGCGGATCCTCTACGTCACCGGCTATGTCGGCGAGGCGGGCGATGCCGACGATCTCGCCGGCCACGAGGTGCTGAGGAAGCCTTTCACCGTGAACGGCCTCGCCGCCGCGGTCTCGGCAGCGCTCGCCGGCGCCGAACTCAACGGATCGCACCCCGCGTCCACAGAACAGGCAGCAGAGTAAGCGCGCCCAGGATCGGCCAGCGCCGCTGCCAGGGCTTCACCACGAGCTTCGTCCCGGCGTGCCGGTTGATCTTCCAGGCGATATAATCGACGCCGCCCGCGAAGGTGGTCGTCGCCTTGGCGAGCCGCACCAGCGTCAAGAGCTTGCCCCCGCGCTGCCGCCAGCGCCAGCGCGCCAGCGCCCGGGCCGGGTTCGGCCGTTCCGGCTGGCCGCGTTCGCGCAACACCGCTTCGCCGATCCGGCGGTAATAATCGGCATCCGTCATGACGATCGAATCCGCGCGCCCGGAGCGCTCGGCCCTCAGCTCCGCGCCATAGGTCAGGCGAAAACCGGCGCCGAAGATCGACAGCGGATCGTCGCAAGGCGCCGGCGCGGTCGGCAGGGTGAGCGCGCACAGGGTCGGCGGCGCCTCGGCCACCGCGTCCACCGCCCGGGCCCGCGCGCCCTCGTCGCCGGCCCAGACCAGCCGGGAGGGCTGCGCGAACCGCGCCCAGACCGAAACGCTCCCCGCGCGGATCGACGTCTCCCGCGCGAAATCCTCTTCGGAAAGCACCGCATATTTGGCGATCAGCCCGTCATGCTCGAACGGGAAGACGTTCGGCGGAATCAGGGTGTTCGCGACGATCAGCCAGTTCGACCGATAGGCCTCGCGATAATCCGAAACGATCAGGTAGAAATCGAGCATCAGCCCGTCGAGCTCGGCCTGCCTGAGGCACGAGCCGTAAAACAGCACCGCCCGCGCCGACCCCGGATAGTCCGCCGCGATCGCCGCCGCCATCGCGCTCACGCGCGGATCGACGGGCTTGGCGAGCTCGTTCTCTACAAGGTCTCGGAGACGGTCCGGCATTGCCGGTGACTAGCAGACCGGCGGGTCAGGCCGCCAGCTTCAGGAACGGCACCGGCGCGGTCGGGCGGAGCACGATCGGCTTGCCGTCATTGGCCTGGAAGGTTTCGCCGTCGAGGATGACGTTCGAGTGGCGGCCCTCGATGCGGATCTCGTCGCCCCGCTCGAAATGGACGCCGCGGATGCTGCTCAGGCCGAGCCGGCCGCGGATCGCGGCGACGAGGGCGCCGAGGATCGAGATCAGGTTGCGCTCGACGACGACCAGCTGCATCGCTCCAGGCCGCCCCCCGGCGCCCGCCATCGAACCGTTGAGCAGCAGCCGCTCCAGCGTGGTCACCATCACGAAGGCGAACTTGCCCTGCATCTCGCCGCGCTTCACCACGCTGATCTTCAAGGGCGCCCATTTCGCGGGCAGCAGCCGCGAGCTCCGCCCGACGATCACCGAGACGAGGCCCAGCACGAAGGTCAGGAAATGCGCCGCCCAGTTGGGCAGGCCGAGCGGATAGATTTTGTGCCGGCAATAGAGGATCGTATCGGCGAGGCCCGCCCCGCCCAGGAACATGCCGAGCACCGGCCGCTCATTCTCGCCAGCCCGGCCGCCCGACAGGGCGATCAGCTCGCGTGAGACGATGTGCGGCACCATGTCGCCGCGGACCAGGTCGAGCACCCGCTCCAGCGCCTCGATCGGGTCGCAATCGGCGCCGAGATCGTAGGCGATGAGGTTGGTCTTGCCGGTCGGGAGCACCGCCACCGGTGGCGGGTTCGGGCCGAAATGGCCGCCCTGGTAAAGCTC
>DATINU010000338.1:0-4881 GCA_035473955.1 Allosphingosinicella sp. | reverse complement strand
TTTCGAGGTCCATAACAGCCGCAATTATCCGCGCGTCGGCGAGATGGCCGACTTTCTTTACACCCGGCTCAACCGCAGGGGCTATATGCACCGGGAGCTTGAGCGGCTGGTCAACCAGGACCGCAACATCTTCGGCGCCCTCTTGCTCGCGATGGGCGAGGCCGACGTGATGATCACCGGGGTCACCCGGCCTTATGCGCAGAGCTTCCGCCAGATCCGCCGCGTGCTCGATCCGCAGGAAGGGGTGACGCCGTTCGGCATCCACCTGATGGTCGGCCAGTCCCACACCGTGTTCATCGCCGACACGACGGTGACGGAGCGGCCGACCGGCGAGCAGCTCGCCGAGATCGCGATCCAGACCGCGCAGGTCGCGCGCAGGATGGGTCATGACCCACGCGTGGCCTTCCTGTCCTATTCCAATTTCGGCAATCCCGAGGGCAGCTTCCTCGAGCGCATCCGCGAGGGCGTGAAATTGCTCGACGGCCGCGACGACATTGATTTCGAATATGAAGGCGAAATGTCGCCGGACACGGCGCTCGATCCCGATCTGCAGAAGCTCTATCCGTTCATTCGCCTCACCGGGCCGGCGAACGTGCTGGTCATGCCTGGTCTGCAGACCGCGAACATCTCGGCCAAATTGCTTCGCGAGCTGGGCGGGGACGCGGTGATCGGGCCGATGCTGGTCGGCATGAAGCAGCAGGTGCAGATCGCCGCGATGAGCGCCACGGCATCGGACTTAGTGACGCTCGCCGTGCTCGCGGCGGGACGGATCGTCCGCTAGGCCGGATCAGCCCGGATTGTCGGCGGTCGGGGCGCTCTGGCCGCGCTGGCCGACGGCGCCGATATTGCCGAACAGCTCTTCGAGGAAGCTCCGGTTGCTGCCGAGCGTCGGGGTCTCGTCGGTGCTCGGCTGGATGTTGGAAACCAGCTCAAGGCCGCTGCGGTTGACGCTTTCGACATTGCCGGCGGCGTCGAAGCGGACGTGGAGCACGGTCTGCTCGGATGGGCGCGGCATGCGGAAGGCGAGCTGCTGCGTGTTGCGCGAGACATAATACCAGTCGCGCTGATCGAACTGCCCGACAAAGCTCGGCCGGCCGAGCGTGCCGATCACCGAATCGCGATTGTCGACGCCGGGCTGGACCGCGGCGGCGAGCGTATCGTCGATGAAATAGCCCTGATGGTCGCGGATGCGCGTGCAGCCGGCGGTCAGCAGGCCGCCGAGGGCGAGCGCCAGCACGAAGCGCGATCCAGGCCGGAAGGTCATGGGCAGAAACTCCTGATCGCCGGGCGCGTCCCTCTTCAAGGGCGCTCCGCCGGGCTTGACTAGCCTTCCCAATATGAACATCGCCCAACCGGCGCAAGCTGTTCGAACGATTGAGGATCGTCCTTGTCCATCCTGCAACGCATTTTCGGCGAGACCCGGCAACGGGCGGCGCTGCTGCCGCTCTATCATGCCGCGGTCGGCGAGGGCCGCGACCCCTTCTGGTATCGCGAGGGCGAAGTACCCGACACGATGGACGGGCGCTTCGATATGATTGCCGCGGTGACGGCGCTCGTCCTGATCCGGCTCGAAGCCGAAGGCGAGGCGGGGCGGGCCAATGCCACCCTGCTTACCGAGATTTTCGTCGACGACATGGACGCGACCTTGCGCCAGCTCGGCATCGGCGATCATGTCGTCGGCAAGCATGTCGGGCGGATGATGAGCGCGCTCGGCGGCCGGCTCACGGCCTTTCGCGAGGCGCGGGCCGGGGATGGCGATTTCGCCGAGGCGGTGCGCCGCAACGTCTTCCACGACGCGCCGCCGTCGGAGGGCGCCGTGGCGGCGGTCGCGGGCCGGCTGGAGGCGCTCGCGGCGCGGCTCGACCTCCTTCCCGCTGCGACCTTGCTTGAAGGCCGGCTCCAATGACTGCTCCGGAATTCAGCCGGCCCGTCCGCATCGACACGATCGGCGTCGCGCCGAAGATGCTGTGCCTCGAGGCCGACGAGACCGAACGGGCCGCGCTGGCGCGGCGCTTCGGGCTGGTTGCGATCGGGCGGCTGGCCGCCGAGGTCTCGCTGAGCGAGCGGAACGGCACCGTGGTGGGCGCCGGCACGGTCGTCGGCGAGGTTACTCAAAGCTGCGTCGCGACGGGGGCGCCGGTCGAGGCGCACGTGGCGGCGCCCTTTGAACTCGCCTTCCGGCCGCAGCCCGAAGGCGATTCGCAGGACGAGGAGATCGAGCTTGCCGAGGCCGAACTCGACACGATCTTCTACGAAGGTGGCGCGGTGGATATCGGCGAGGCGGTCGCCGAAACGCTGCTGCTCAACCTCGATCCCTATCCCCGCGCGCCTGGTGCCGAATCGGCACTGAAGGCCGCAGGGGTGAAGAGCGAAGGCGAAGCGGGGCCCTTCGCCGCGCTTGCGGGGCTCAGGGACAAACTCGGCGAATAGCGGTCAGAACGGGACGTCGTCGTCCAGGTCGGAATCGAAGGCCGGCTGCGGCTTGGATTGCTGACGCGGCGGGCCGCCGAAATCATTGCCGCCGGCATCGCTGAAATCGTCGCCGCCGCCGAAGCCGCCGCCCCCACCGCCGCCGCCGCGGCTATCGAGCAGCACGAGCTCACCGCGGAAGCGCTGCAGCACGACCTCCGTCGAATAGCGGTCCTGGCCCGATTGATCCTGCCATTTGCGGGTCTGGATCTGGCCTTCGAGATAAACCTTCGAACCCTTCTTGAGATAGGATTTGGCGACCCGGCCCAGATTTTCGTTGAAGATGACGACGCGGTGCCACTCGGTCCGCTCCTGACGGTTGCCGTCGCGGTCCTTCCAATTCTCCGAGGTGGCGACACGCAGGTTCACCACCTCACCGCCATTGTTGAGACTGCGCACTTCGGGATCGTCGCCGAGATTGCCGACCAATATGACCTTGTTCACGCCCGCCATGGGAATCTCCTAAAGCCCGGCGGCTGTCGCAATCCAATAGGTCGCGCCCGCCGCCACATATGCCAGAATGAACAGGTACCCTAGCATGAAGAGCGGCCATCGCCAGCCGTTCGTCTCGCGTCGGACCACGGCAATTGTGGATAAGCATTGCGGCGCGAAGACGAACCAGGCGAGGAAGGCAAGCGCGGTGGCAAGGCTCCAGCGGCCCTGGAGCCTTTGCCCGAGCGACTGTTCGACCGCGGCTTCGTCGTCGCCGGCATCGATCGAATAGGCCGTGGCGAGCGCGGCGACGGCGACTTCGCGCGCGGCCATGGCGGGAATGAGGGCGAGGGAGATTTCGCGGTTGAAGCCGATCGGCCGCATGACGACCTCGAGCCCGGTCGCCAGCTTGCCCGCGATCGAGACGTCGAGCGCCGATTCGCCTTCCTTCGGCCGCGGAAAGGAGAGCAGGGCCCACAGGACGATGGTCGAGACGAGGATGATCCCGCCGGCGCGCTTCAGAAAGATCATCGAACGCTGCCACATGCCGAGCAGCATCGGCCGGACGTGCGGCAGCTGATATTTCGGCATTTCCATGATGAAGCCGCGCGGCTCGCCTTTGGTGACGGTGCGCCTCAGGATCGTGCCCGCGATCAGCGCGCCCAGGATGCCGGCGACGTAGAGGGCGAGGAGGACCAGTCCCTGGAGGCCGACGCCGGCGCCGACGTCGCGGTTCGGGATCAAAGCGCCGATGATGAGCGTGTAGACCGGCAGCCGCGCCGAACAGGTCATCAGCGGCGCGATCAGGATGGTGGTCAGCCGCTGCTTGGGATCCTCGATGGTCCGCGTCGCCATGATCCCGGGGATCGCGCAGGCGAAGGAGGAAAGGAGCGGGATGAAGGCGTGGCCGGAAAGGCCGGCCTTGGCCATCAACTTGTCCATCAGGAAGGCGGCGCGGACCATGTAGCCGGTCGCTTCCAGCAGCAGGATGAAGAAGAACAGGATCAGGATTTGCGGCAGGAAGACGATCACCGCGCCGACCCCGCCCAGCACGCCGTCGACGAGCAACGAACGGACGAAGCCGTCCGGCATCGCGGCCACGACCAGGCGCTGCAGCCAGCCGACCCCCGCCTCGATCGCGTCCATCGGCGCCGCCGACCAGGCGAACACCGCCTGGAACATCAGGAACATGAGCAGCGCGAAGATGAGCGGCCCGGCAACGGGATGAAGCACCACCTTGTCGATCGCCAGCGTCGAGCGGCGCTTCACCGTTTCCTCGACGGTCGATGCCTTCGCGATGGCGCGGGCGTGGCGCTGGACGGCGGTGAAATCCTCCTGAGGAAGCACCGGCCGGCGCGCGGCGGTGACGGCGCTGCCGAGCGCTTCGCGGACCTCGTCGAGCCCGCGCTTCCTGACCGCCACCGTTTCGATCACCGGCACGCCGAGCTCGGCGGCAAGGCGCACCGTATCGATGGTGAGCCCGTCGCGGCGGGCGAGATCGATCATGTTGAGTGCCACCACCGTCGGATGGCCCAGCGCGATCACCTGCAGCGCGAAGCGCAGGTGATTGTCGAGATTGGTCGCATCGAGCACGAGCAGCAGCGCATCGGGGAGCCGCTCTCCCTCCTGCCGGCCGAGCACGACGTCGCGCGTCACCTCCTCGTCGGGGCTCGAGGGATCGAGGCTATAGGCGCCGGGGAGATCGACCAGCTCGACCGGCCGCCCGTCGGCGAGAGAGAGACGGCCGGAATGGCGCTCGACGGTGACGCCCGGATAATTGCCCACCTTTTGCCGGGCGCCGGTCAGCATGTTGAAGAGGGCACTCTTACCCGCATTGGGATTGCCGACCACCGCGACCAGCGGGATCGTGGTCACGACCCGACTGCTTCCACAAGGATCGTGCGCGCCTGCGCCCAGCGGATCGCGACCTGCATCCGGCCGATCTTCACCGCCAGCGGATCGCGCCCGAACGGCGCGCCG
>DATINU010000337.1:0-9988 GCA_035473955.1 Allosphingosinicella sp. | reverse complement strand
GTCGAGACCGTCGCGAGCGGCAGCGCACGGGTCGAATAGGGCGCGACCGCGGTCGCGCCGCGGCCATTGCGAAGGTAGTCGATGAAGATGCGGCCTTTGCGCCGGGCCTTTGACATGGTGGCGATGTAACGGTCGGGACGAGCCTGGCCCATGGTCTCGGCAAACACCTGGGTGAACGCTTTGGCCCCCGAGGCGAAGCTCACCACCCCCCGCGTGGGCAGCCACAGCATCTCCTCCTCGGCCCGCGCGGCGGCGAGCAGCCCGCTCGGCCCCTCGATCATCACCTTGACGACCTCGTCCACCGTCGCCCCGACCAAGGCGATCCGCGCCCCCGGCGTCTCCCGCGCCCGGTCGCACACCCAATGCGCCCCGGCCAAAGTCTTGCCGAACCCGCGGCCAGCCATCAGCAGCCAGATCGTCCAGCCCGGATCCTGCGCCTCGGCCAGCGCCTCGTCCTGCCCGCCATGCGCCTGCCATTCGAAGAACTCCGCGAGCAGCCGCCGCAGTACCGGCGCCGGCAGGCCGTCGAAGAACCAGTCCCAATCCTTCTCGGCTTCGATCTCCGCCGCCGCCGCGCGCATCGTCGCCACGAAACCCGCGTGATCGACCGCCGTCATAAATCCTCCCCTTCCACCCCTTCCGTTCCCCGGCGGAGGCCGGGGCCCAGGCCGGCATCGGCCGGGTTTGTTCGATGCTTCGTGAGAGCCTTCGACTCTTGGACCCGGGCCTCGGGGGAACGGGAATTCCGGACCCGTGCCCTGAAGGCCTTCAACCGCTTCTTCAGCGCCGCCGCCACCTCCGCATTCGACGCGATCCGCGGCCGCCGCCCCTGCTTGCGCACCCCGGTCTCCAGCTCCCGCCCGCGCTCGCGCAGGATCGCGTCCATCCGCGCCGGCTCCATCGCGTCCATCTCGGGCGCGTCCCAATCGCCCTCGACCCCCAAAGGCGTCTCCTGCCGTTTCGTCTCCAGCCGCTTCGCCTCGAGCCGCGCATAACCCTGCCGCATCGCCCGGTCCCAAAGCGCGGCGAAGGCCTCGTCGTTCATCCGGTGCCGCAGCACGGTCTTGTAGTTGAACCCGGCCTGCTCGGCCGCCCATTTCACATTGCAGGTCGCCGCGAACCATTCGAGGAACACCGCCCGCGCCTGCTTCCCGAACAATTTCCGGCCCCCCGTCCGCGCCAGCTGCACCCGCCGATGCTTCCCCCCGTGCACCCGCGCCTGCCGCTCAACCCCGTCATTGCGAGCGGCGCAGCCGCGCGGCAACCTACCCGCCCGAGCCCCCCGCAGCGTCGGTTCCTTCTTCCCTTCCCCAACACCCTCCCGTTCACTCATCCCACCCTCCAAAACGCCAAAAGGGGCCCGGCGCCACGCGCCGGACCCGCACCTCTCGGAAGTCACCCCAAAACCCTTCCGGCAACGGCCCCGCCGCTTGCCCACCAGCAAGCCCCGGCCGCTTCGGCAGCGCGCCCACGAACCCCGCGCCCCGCCTCACCTGCCGAAGCGTGCGGCCCCGGCAGTACGGCGAATCGTCGCCGGGCAAATCCTATTAGTCAAGAACAAAGTAGGAACAATATGTATTGACAACGTATATACATCCAGGCTAGGGGAAATGCCGGAGGTGCGCCATGGCGGAGAAAGAGCCCGCACGAGTTGCCGAGGAACGGCTTCCCTTCGATGCCAAGGGCAGCATCAATCTGCGGATCGAGCCCAGGACCCGCCGGCTGATCGACGACGCCGCTGCCCTGCTCGGCAAGACGCGGACCGAGTTCATGATCGAAACCGCGCGCCGCCAGGCGATCGACGTCCTGCTCGATCAGCGGCTTTTCGCCCTCGATCCCGCGCGCTTCGACGCCTTCGCGGAGGCCCTCGACAAGCCGCCCCCGCCCGGGCCGAAGCTGCGCGCCCTGCTCCGGCGCGAACCGGCATGGAAGGCGTGAAGGCGGCCGGCGGCCCCCTCTCGCCGCCGGAGCCCATCAGCCCGGACCACGATCTCTCGGCCTTCGATTGCGGTGAACCGGCGCTCGACGATTGGCTGCGCCAGCGTGCGCTCAAGAACGAAAGCCGCTTCTCGCGCACCTGGGTCGTCTGCGAAGGCAGGGCGGTCATCGCCTATTACTGCCTCGCCGCCGGCGCCGTCGAACGCGCCGCCGCCCCCGGCAAGCTCCGCCGCAACGCGCCGGACTCCATCCCCGTCTCGATCCTCGGCCGCCTCGCCGTCACCCGCAGCCACGCCCGCCGCGGCCTCGGCGCCGATCTCCTCGCCGACGCCCTCCACCGCATCGCCGCCGCCTCCACGAGCATCGGCCTCGCCGCCGTCCTGGTCCAGGCCAAGGATGAGAGGGCGCGGCGCTTCTATCTGAGCTCCGCCGAATTCATCGAATTTCCCGAAGACAGCCGCACGCTGTTCCTGCCGATCGAGACGGTGGTCGCGGCGTTCGATTGACGTGAGCGGCTAACACCCCCCATCGTCATCCCGGACTTGATCCGGGATCCACCTTTTCCTCTTCATAAGGCCAATGGCGCGTTGCTGCCGACCATGCCGCGGCGAGCACTGCCGCGCCGAACGCGAGATATTCCTGTGGCGGCCGCCAGCCGGACAAGATCAGGCCCGAAACACAGGCGAGATAGAGGCCATAAGTCTCATCGCGCCTGCCGCGACCGAACAACCAGAATTTTACGGCGTCGCGATTGCGGGGAAAGCCAAGCTCCTCCCTGCTCTTGAACCCGATCGACAAGAGCCGCCGCCCCGCGAGCGGAAGGGCCACAAACACGGTGGCCCCGCTCAACGCGTAAATAACGAAGGCCGGCACGATCCCGGACCAAAACGCCGCGATGGCGAAAGCCAGATCGGCAAGCACGATCGTCGGCGCCCATTCCGTCAGCCGATCAATGAGCTTCGAAACGTTCACCATCCACCTTCTTTGCGTCTTCGCGGGTTTCGCGTGCTCGCGCGAAATGGTTTTTCTTTCTGCTCCTGCCCCTCGCAAAAGAGCATCGCATCCGCATCCGCCTCGCGCGTCACGACCCGCTCGCAGGCTTTGCGAGTGACGCCTGCAACTTGGCTATGGGCCAGCCCCTTGAAGATGATCGAGATATCCGTCGCATCCGGAAAAATAGTTGTCGAGCGCGGTCATCACAGCAGCGAGCTGCGCTAGGTTCAACTCGTCGTGCCGGAGCGGGATCGGCCGCCCCTTTTTGTCGACGGGATACCGATAGGAAAATGACTGCGGATCGACCTTGGCAAATTCAGCAACAACCTGGGCCGCCGCCTGGTCGCCTTCGTTAAAATCACGATGCCCGTATCCCCGCAGCACTTTGATAAATTCCTGCCAGAGAATGGCGAGTTCGTGATCCTTCCAATTCGCCTGGATGCCCACGGTATGACCATAGGTCGCGATGAGGTACTTAAGAGAGAGTTCAATGAACTGACGATAGTTGAAGACTATCGGAAATACGAGTGAGTCCCGCTTCCGACTATCATCCAAAGTGCGCTTGACCATCAGGTCCGCGCCTTCCTTGTAGCCGGTCATCATCATGACCAGACGGCCGTGGCCGTTCCGGTCGAGATATGCGTTATCCTGCCATCGCTCAGATTGTGCAAATGGCTGGTCGCCAGCCCTAGGCCATCGGAATTCGCTTTCCAGTATTGAACGAAATATGTCGTTGCTCACGCGTGCCTCGACGACCCTTTTGGAACTTCTTATGTGCCTTAGTGAAGGGTGTGTATCGTGTCGAAAACGTTCCTCAACGAATTTCAGCAGGCTTTTGAGAAGTCTCTAAAAGATCAGTGGACGAAAGGCGCCTCGGAAGAACAACTTCTAGAGGGGATGGGTGCAGCATTCGAAAGATCGAGAGCGCAAATCGGCCCCACCATCTTGAAGGATCTGAAGCGTCGGACAAAATCGATGCTGAAGGCAGAGCGAGCGAAAATCGCAGGGTTCGAGAAACGGAACTTCGATCGATGGAAACCCGCTTTCGACATTTTCGAAGCGATCTTAGAAATTGTCCACGAGGTGGGAGCTCAGCACGATGCCGACTTCCGCCCTCAGGCGATTCGTAATCAAGATTGGAGGTTCGAGGCGGTCTCCCATATCCACGCGCGGGGTCTGCTTGTTGCGCGCGAGATATACGGGTTGCTGAGGTGCGGCTTTCCGGATGGGGCACTGGCCCGATGGCGGACGCTACACGAACTTACGACCACAGCAATATTCATCAGCCAGTGCGAACCAGAGATTGCCTTCCGATACCTTGCTAGTTTCCGCTTCGCCGCACTACGGGCAGCCCGCCAATTGAGCGAGTTTGCAGAACGGGCTGATATGGAGCCATTTTCGGCGGAGGAAATCCGCTTGATGGAGGAGGAGTGCGTCGCGCTCACCCGTCATATCGGTGAGAGGCTCAAGAGTGATTATGACTGGGCTACGCCGTCGCTTGGCAATGGAAAAGCGACATTTGATCGCATCGAAAAGTCGGTAGGACTGGATCATTGGCGGCCTCGTTATCGATGGGCTTCTCAGCACAATCATGGAGGGCACCGGCCAGGTATGAACTTGCTCGGTGCCTGCGAATCCGAGGAACCTCTATTCCTCGTAGGCCCAAGCAACTCTGGATTCGTTGACCCACTTCATATGAGCTCTGTCTCCTTGATGCAGCTTTTCAGTACGTTTCTGCTGAATGAGCCCAACTTGGATCGGATAATTATTGTTGATGTAGTTAATTCGCTGGTCGATGAGCTCGGCCCGCTTGCGATTGAGGTAGAAAGAACTTCGCTCGAGGCACGCCGCGCGCGAAGTCACTAGCCGGGCTCGAACACTCCATGGACCCCGCCCTTGCTCCCTCCCCCGCTTCTCTCTATATGCGCCCCCGTCCGGCGGGCGGTGGGTCCGCGGTAAGCCAATAGGCGCGGCGCTTTTGGAGACGGCAGCAAGCCGGGCTCGCGCACGTTCCTTTTGGCTTCCCGCATCTCCCACCCAAAGGGCGCCGCATCGGCATGGGGCCGCTGCGGCACGCTGGTTACCAGACCGGGGGAGCCAACCCCCAGGCCGGCAAAACGACAGATACAGGAACTGCATCCATGGCCACTTCGGCAAACCCCACGCGCGACGATTTCGCCGCGCTGCTCAATGAATCCCTCGGCGGCGAGAACGAAAGCTTCGAAGGCCGCGTCGTCAAAGGCATCGTCACCGGCATCGAGAATGATCTCGCCGTCATCGACGTCGGCCTGAAATCGGAAGGCCGCGTGCCGCTGCGCGAATTCGCCGCGCCCGGCCAGAAGGCCGAACTGGCCGTCGGCGACGAGGTCGAAGTGTTCGTCGACCGCATCGAGAATATGAACGGCGAAGCGATGCTGAGCCGCGATCGCGCCCGCCGCGAGGCCGCCTGGGACAAGCTCGAGACCGAGCATACCGCCGGCAACCGCGTCGAGGGCGTGATCTTCGGCCGCGTCAAGGGCGGCTTCACCGTCGATCTCGGCGGCGCCGTCGCCTTCCTGCCGGGTTCGCAGGTCGATATCCGCCCGGTCCGCGACGTCGGTCCGTTGATGGACCTGCCGCAGCCCTTCCAGATTTTGAAGATGGACCGCCGCCGCGGCAATATCGTGGTCTCGCGCCGCGCCATCCTCGAAGAGACCCGCGCCGAGCAGCGCTCGGGCCTGATCATGAGCCTCGCCGAGGGCCAGATCGTCGACGGCGTGGTCAAGAACATCACCGATTACGGCGCCTTCGTCGATCTCGGCGGGATCGACGGCCTGCTCCACGTCACCGACATCAGCTACAAGCGCGTCGGCCATCCGAGCGAGGTGATCAACATCGGCGACACCGTGAAGGTGCAGATCATCCGCATCAACAAGGATACGCAGCGGATCAGCCTCGGCATGAAGCAGCTGGAGAGCGATCCCTGGGAGGGCGCGGGCGCCAAATATCCGGTCGACGGCGTGTTCAAGGGGCGGGTGACCAACATCACCGAATATGGCGCCTTCGTCGAGCTCGAGCCGGGCATCGAGGGCCTGGTCCACGTCTCCGAGATGAGCTGGACCAAGAAGAACGTGCACCCCGGCAAGATCGTCTCGACCTCGCAGGAGGTCGACGTGGCGGTGATCGAGGTGGACGAGGAGAAGCGCCGGATCTCGCTCGGCCTCAAGCAGGCGCAGGCCAATCCCTGGTCCGCCTTCGCCGACAGCCACCCGGTCGGCACCGAGGTCGAGGGCGAGGTCAAGAACGCGACCGAGTTCGGCCTGTTCATCGGCCTGGACGGCGACGTCGACGGCATGGTCCACATGTCGGACATCGCCTGGGGCGTGTCGGGCGAGGAGGCGCTCAATCTCCACCGCAAGGGCGAGATGGTGAAGGCCGTGGTGCTCGACGTCGACGTCGAGAAGGAGCGGATCTCGCTGGGCATGAAGCAGCTCGAGCGCGGCGGGGTCGCCAAGGGCGGCGCGGCGGGCGCGGGCGCGGGCGGCGGCGTCAACAAGGGCGAGACGGTGACCGTCACCGTGCTCGACGTGAAGGACGGCGGGCTCGACGTGCAGGTCGGCGACGACGGCGCGATGGGCTTCATCAAGCGCACCGACCTCGGCCGCGACCGCGACGAGCAGCGCCCCGAGCGCTTCCAGGTCGGCCAGAAGTTCGACGCGATGGTGATCGGCTTCGATCGTTCGAAGAAGCCCAATTTCTCCGTCAAGGCGCTGCAGATCGCCGAGGAGAAGCAGGCCGTCGCCCAATACGGCTCCTCCGATTCCGGCGCCTCGCTCGGCGACATCCTCGGCGAAGCCCTCAAGCAGAAAAAAGAGGGCTAATCGGTTTCAAGCGGCGGGTGCCTGGAGGTGCCCGCCGCTTCGATTCCGTAGGGTTAACCTAGCCATTTGAATTTCCGGCATTTCCCTCCATTCCCCAACTTGATTTTTGTTTGTTAGGGTGCGAGGGTCTGGCCACGGCTGTCGCGAGGGGGCCAGCGACCGTCAGCCGCTTCGTTACGAGTGCGTAACAGTTTGAGGGGGAATGCTCCGTGATCCGTTCCGAACTTGTCCAGAAGCTGTGCGACGATCATCCCGATCTGACGCTGAAAGAGATCGAGCGGGTCGTCTCGGCCTTTTTCGATTCGATCATCGAACAATTGCAGAATGGCGGCCGCGTCGAGCTGCGCGGCTTCGGCGCCTTCTCCACCCGCGATCGCGACGCCCGCAAGGGCCGCAACCCGCGCACCGGCGAGCCGGTCGACGTCTCCGCGAAGAGCGTGCCCTATTTCAAGCCGGGCAAGGAAATGCGCGAGCGCTTAAACGTCTGACGACGTTGACGTGACGCGCGCATCGCTTCACGTCGGCCCCATGCGGACGTGGCGGAACCGGTAGACGCTGGAGACTTAAAATCTTCTGCCCTTAGGGCGTGCGGGTTCGAGTCCCGCCGTCCGCACCACCTTGAGAGTTCCGGCCTTCAGGCGGCTTCGCTCTCCGGCGCCTTTACGGCCGTCCATTCGCAGCGGCCGAGGCTGATCGGATCGAGGAACATGCCCCCCATGCGGGCGCCGATCTGCCAGCGGATCTGGGCGTGAACCGGGCCGATGCCGGGCACGTCCAGCGAGACGTAGGAGCCGATCCTGACCGGCTCGGCGCATTCCGCCATGAAACCGCAGGGCGAAAGGTTTCGGACCTTGACCTCGACCTCGTACAGATTCTGCGGGGTCAGATTGGCATTCCCGCCCGTAACGACACGCGCCGCGCGGCGCGGCCGGAAGTCGGGGTCCAGATCCTTGTCAGCGGAGGACTTGTCGGGATTTTGGGTCATGCGCTCGCGTAACGTGGATTAATGAAGGACGGGTAAAAGGTGCGCCCGCCTTGATGGCGGGGCGGATATGGCTATCGCTTTCGAAGCCATGGCGACTCGTCCGAAATTCAGCCTGATCCTCGCCGCCGCGGCGCTCCTGCTCGGCGGCTGCGGCGGCGATGACGACGGCCCGATTTCGGTGACCGCGATCGGCGCGCCGCCACGGCCGGTCAATCCGAACCTCCAGGCGATCGACGCGCCGGCCGGCGTCCTGATGGAAGCGACCGCACAGGGCCTGGTCCGCTTCAACGCCGAGGGCGAGATCGAGCCGGCGCTGGCGCAGAGCTGGATCGTGTCCGACGACGGGTTGCGCTACACGTTCCGCATTCGCCGCACCCAATGGCTGGGCGGCGGCCCGGTGACCGCGCAAGAGGTGGCCGCGCGCTTGCGGGCCGCGCTAAGCCGGGCCAGCCGCAACCCGCTGAAGCCGGTGCTCGGCGCCATCGCGGATGTCGTGCCGATGACCGATTCGGTGCTTGAAATCTCGCTGCGCGGGCCGCGGCCGAATTTCCTGCAGCTGCTCGCCCAGCCCGAAATGGCGATCCTCCAGGGGGGCCGCGGCACCGGCCCCTACCGGCTCGCCGAGACGGGAATTGCGGGCGCGCGGCTGGTCATCCAGCGGGGCGAGGACGAGGCCGGGCCGGATTCGCCGGACATCCTGCTGCGCGGCGAAGGCGCCGCCGCGGCCGTGGCCCGCTTCTCGATGCAGAGAACCGACCTCGTGATCGGCGGCACGATCGGCGACCTGGCCTTCGTCCGGGCGACGGACATCGCCTCGTCCCGCCTGGTCTTCGATCCGGTCTCGGGCTTGTTCGGGCTCGCCTTCGCGAACAATGGCGGCCCCCTTGCCGACCCCGAGGTACGGCGGGCTCTAGCGATGGCGGTGGACCGCGATTCGCTCGTCGCCGCGCTCGGCGTACCGCGCCTCGCCCCGCGCACCAGCCTCGCCCCGGCGGGCCTCGGCGAGCTGGCCGCGCCCGCCCAGCCGGACTGGGCGGCGCAGCCGTTGCCGGCGCGCCGCGAGACGGCCGCCCGGACGATCGCCGGCCTCGGCCAGGAAGCGCCGCTCCGGCTCCGCGTCGCGATCCCCGATGGGCCCGGCTACCGGTTGGTCTTCGCTCATTTGCGGCGCGACTGGCGGATCGTCGGCGTCGAGGCCGAACGCGTCCGCCCCGGCCAGCCGGCCGAGCTTCGCCTGATCGATGCGATCGCACCGGCCAATCTCGCCTCCTGGTACCTCCGCCCGTTCGGTTGCGATCTCAGCCCGGTCTGCGACACCGCCGCCGACCAAGCCCTGCTCGCCGCGCGGCTCGCCCCCCGCCCCGCCGAGCGCAACGCGCAATTCGCGGCCGCCGACCGGATCTTTGCCGAGCTGACGCCGTTCATTCCGCTGACCGGGCCGGTGCGCTGGTCGCTGGTCGCCCAACGGCTCCGCGGCTTTCGCGCCAACCCC
The DNA here is from genome assembly GCA_035473955.1 of Allosphingosinicella sp. Classification (GTDB taxonomy): domain Bacteria; phylum Pseudomonadota; class Alphaproteobacteria; order Sphingomonadales; family Sphingomonadaceae; genus Allosphingosinicella. The sequence goes on along the minus strand of DATINU010000337.1, from coordinate 720 downwards.
TTCGCCCGCCATCCGGCGGGCGAGCTGATCGCCCGGCAGGAGTAGGAATGGCGCTCAATCAAAGGCAGTTCGAAGCGGCCGCGAGCCAGCTTCCGATCGGGCGCGACGCCGCCTCGGTGCGTCAGCGGGTCGAGGCGATGGAGGGTCTGCTCGAGCGCGCCTTCCACCTGCCGGGCACGCGGCTTCGCGTCGGCCTCGATTCCGTGATCGGCCTGATCCCGGTGGTCGGCGATCTGATCGCGGCGGCGATGGGCGCCTGGCTGATCTGGGAGGCGCGCAATCTCGGCATGTCGAAATTCCATCTCGCGCGGATGGCCGGCAATCTCGGCTTCGACACTTTGATCGGCGCGATCCCGCTCGCCGGCGACCTGTTCGATCTCGCCTTCCGCTCGAACACCCGCAACCTGAGGATCGTGAAGCGCTGGCTCGACAAGCATCATCCCGAGACGAAGGTGATAGAGGGCGAAGTGGTCGCCCGGCGCGAGCTTTAGGCGGCCGCGAAATCGAGGCCGATATCGGCGGCCGGTGCCGACTGCGTCAGCCGGCCGACCGAAAGATAGGTGACGCCCGTTTCCGCCTTGGCGCGGATCGTTTCCAGGGTGATGCCGCCGCTCGCTTCGGTGGGCACCCGCCCGGCGACCAGCGCGACCGCCTCGCGCAGCGTCGCGACATCCATATTGTCGAGCAACAGATGGGTCGCGCCCGCCGCCAGCGCCGGGT
>DATINU010000336.1:0-12302 GCA_035473955.1 Allosphingosinicella sp. | reverse complement strand
GCGAAGCGGTCCGCCTCGATCCGCGACAGCGACATCAGATCGTCGAGCAGATCGCGCATCCGGATTGCCTCCCCGGCCATGATGCCGACGAAGCGCTGCCGTGTTTCCGCGTCGACCGCCGCCTCGTCCTGCAGCGTCTCGATGAAGCCGATCAGGGTGGCGAGGGGGGTGCGCAGTTCGTGGCTCGCATTGGCGACGAAATCGACCCGCATCTGCTCGGCCGCGCGCTGCTGGCTCTGGTCGGTCAGGCGCACCAGCCGGGCGCCGTCGGGCAGCGGCGCGACGATCATCTCCCACTGCCGGCCGAGATCGCCGAGGCCGACCAGCTCGGTCCGTACCGGCCCGCCGCCGCCGCGTCCCGAGAGATGCTCGGCCGCCGCCGGATGGCGGATGGCGAGGCGGACGTCGGACCCCTCGATATGCTGGCCGAGCAGCGCTTTCGCCGCCGCGTTGGCGAGCGCCACCCGGCGGTCCCGTACGACCAGGAACGGCTCTTCCACCGCATCGATTAGGGCCGCGATGCCTGCTTCCGCCCCAGCCTCGGGCGCTGCTGAACTTGCTGTCCGGGCGCGGCGGGAGAGCAGCGCGAAGGCCAGCGCCCCCGCGGCCAGCCCGATCAGCGCCGCGAGCAGCCAGACCATCCAGTCTTCACCTCTCATCCGCGCTCCGTCCCGATGCGGGACACGGCCCGCCACCCGCTCGATTCGCCGCCGCTTTACCCTTAATAAAGGGCGGGCGTGTATCGGAATTTCCATGAGCGGCACTGACGACAACGAAGCGGCCGGCAACGAGGCTGAAGGCACGTCCTTCGTCCCGAGCCGGAGGACCGTGCTGATGTTCGGCGCGGCCGCGGCGTCGACCGTGATCACCGTCCGCCCGGCGCTCGCCCAGACTGCCGGCTCGGTGCTTAACTGCGAAATTCCGGTGCCCGGCCCCCATGCCGCCGGCAATTATATCGGCCAGGATGGGTCGCCCGTCGCCCCCGGCACGCCCGGCGCCGCCCCGCCGCTCGTCCGGCCGCTGCGCGGCGAGGAGGCGAAGCAGCTGCTGCGTGGCAACACGCCGCCCGGAGTGCCGCAGGAATCCGCACAGGCCTATGCCAATTACATTCGGCGCCTGCAGTCGGGGATGAGCGGCTTCACCTGCTACGCCTCGCTGCAGATGCCGCGCTAAGCCGGGCGCGGCCGATGGCCGGCATCCGCTACCTCGCCGATCCCGAAGAAGCCGTCCGCGCCGTCGAGCTGGACGGTCTCTCCGTGCTCTTTCACGCACCCTCGGGGATGACGCATATCGTTGCCCCGCCGGCCCCGGAGATTCTGGACGCTTTGCGGGAAGGCCCGGCCGATGCGCAGGAATTGCTGCGGCGGCTAAGCCGACGCTTCGCCTTCGAAGGCGAGGAGGCCGAAGCCGCGATCCATGCCCGCCTCGACGAGCTTGAGGCCGCTGGCCTGGTCCGCCGCGCATGAAGCACAGCCTTTCCATCCAGATCGGCCCGGTCGCCTTCCGGGTCGGCAGCGCCTGGCGGGAGCCGCTCGACGCGCTCGGCCGGCTCTACGCCGCCTATCCGGCGCCGCAGGACGGCATTTGCGATTTCACCGTGCGGCTGGAGGCCGAAAAGCCCTGGCGCCGCCATTTCCGCCCGTCGGTGGCGATCAGGGGCGATTACATCCTGCCCGATGCCGCGCCGTTGTCGCTCGCGCATGGCCTGCTCGCGGCCGAAATGGGCATGAACCTGCAAATGGCGCTGGGGCAGAAGCAATATCTGCTGCTCCACGCCTCGTCGGCCGAGAAGGACGGGCGGGCGCTGATTATGACCGGGGAATCGGGCGCCGGGAAATCGACGCTGGCCGCCTTGCTCGGCGAGCGCGGGTGGCGGCTGATGGGCGATGAATTCGCACTGCTCGATATGGATACGGGCGATTTGCTGCCCTTCCCGCGTGCGGTCAGCCTGAAGAACGGCGCGATCAAGGTGATGGAGGCCGAGGTCGCGGCGGAGCGCTTCGGACCGCGGCTCGAAGGGACGCCCAAGGGCGAGATCCGACACATGCGGCCGAACGAAGAGGCGCTGGCGCGGATGGGGGAGGGCGCGAAGCCGGCGCTCATCCTGTTCCCCCGCTTTGGAGAGGCGGCGGCGGTGCGGGGAGTCGGCGCGGCCGAAACCTTCATGCGCTTCACCCAGGCCTCGACGAATTATGTGACGCTGGGCGCACGCGGTTTCGACGCACTCAACCGGTTGATCGCGGAAAGTCCGGCGCTCGCCATCGACTATCCCGACACCGACAGCGCCTTGGCTATGGTCGAGGAGTTCTGGCGGGAGCTGGCGGCATGAGGAACGCCAAGCTCCTGGTCCAGGCCCTGCGGAATCCCGCCGCGGTGGAGAATTGCGATTGGGCCGGCCTGATCAGCGCCGCCCGCGCCGAGCAACTGATCGGTAGCCTTGCTTTCCGGATGGAAGGGCGCGTGTTGCCGTCCCGCGTCGCCGCGGCCTTCGAAGCGGCCCGCCAGGATGCGGCGCAGGCCCGCACGCAGGCGCTCTGGGAGGCGGAAATGGCGCGGCGCGCGCTGGCGCCGCTCGGCGTGCCCGTGATCCTGATGAAGGGGACCGCCTTCCACGCCGCCGGCTTCGAGGCCGGCATCGGACGAAGCGTTGGCGATCTCGACATCATGGTGCCGCATGCCCGCCTCGACGAGGTCGAGGCCGCGCTCATCGATGCCGGTTGGGAGCGGGTGAAGGACTCCGAAGGCTATGACGACGTCTACTACCGCCGCTGGATGCACGAGCTGCCGCCGCTGATCCACCGCACCCGCGACCGGATGATCGACGTCCACCACACCATCCTGCCGCTGACCGCGGGTCCCAAGCCCGACGCGGCATCGCTGATCGCCGAAAGCGTCGCGCTGGAAAGCGGGCTCCGCGTCCTCTCGCCGGCGGACATCATCGTCCATGCCGCCGCGCATCTGCTCGCCGACGGCGATCTGGCGGGCGGCCTGCGCAATCTGTGGGACATCGACCGGCTGCTCCGCGAATTCGCGGCGGCCGATCCGGATTTCTGGACGAAGCTCGGCACGCGTGCAGAGCGGCACCAGCTCCGCCCCGCGGTGCGCCGCGCCGCCCGGCTCGCCAACGACCTTTATGGCACGCCGCTTCCGGCCGGCTGGCGCGCCTGGCGGCCGAGCGACGCCCTGTTCCGCGCCCGCCTGCTCGCTCGCAACGGCTGGGGGCAGGAACGGCGCAAATGGCTTCGTTTCGCCTTCTACATCCGCTCCCACTGGCTCAGGATGCCGCCGCTGATGCTGGCACGGCATCTCTGGATCAAGGCCACGCGATAGAGCGATTGTCCTCGCCGCTCGCCTGCGCGAAAAGCGGCGCGGGGGATTGATGCACGCCGTGCGCTGCAACACGCTATGGATCGGACCGAGGCTCGGCCGCGTCGAGCGGGCCTGCCTGCGCTCCGTGCTGCAGCAAGGCCATCCAGTCTCGCTCTATTGCTACGAACGGCCCGAAGGCGTTCCCGAAGGGGTCGAGCTCTGCGACGCCGCGGCAGTGCTGCCGCAGGCCAGTATCATGCGCCACCAGGGCGGCAGCGTCGCGCTCTTCGCCAACTGGTTTCGCTACGAGTTGCAGTGCCGCAAGAAGGGCATCTGGCTGGATACGGATATCTATTTGCTCGCGCCGCTTCCGGACGATCGCCCTATCCTGTTCGGCTGGCAGGAACCGGGCCTTATCGCCACCGCCGTGCTGAAGCTGCCGACCGATACGCCGCTGCTGCCTCCCTTGCTGTCGCTGTTCGAGGAACGCGAAATCCCCTTTTGGCTGCAGCCGGACGAGCGGCTGGCGGCTTGGCTGCGGCGGCGGCTCACCGGCCGCACCGGCCTTTCGCGCATGCCCTGGGGCAGCGCGGGCCCAAACGCCGTCACCGCCCTTGCCGTCCGGCATGGACTCGTGGGCGAGGCGCTGCCCGTCGAGAGCTTCTATCCGATCCATCATCACGACGCCCGGTGGCTGCTGGATCCGGCGCGATCGCTGGACTCGATGATTGCGCCGACGACGATCGCGATCCATCTCTGGAACGAGGTAATCAAGGGATTCAAAGACGCGCCGGCACCGTCAGGGAGCTTCCTGCACCGGCTTCACGAAGAGGGCGCTTGAGGCCGGCTATGGAATTGGCAAGCTTTTGATGGCATGCGCGCGGCGGGCATGAGCATAGAGCGACCCTTTGCAGCCGTGATCCTCGCCGCGGGCAAAGGCACGCGGATGAAATCGGCTGTGCACAAGGTGCTGCACCCGATCGCCGGTCGGCCGATGCTCGAACATCTGCTCGCCAGCGTCGATGAATTGGGGCCGCACCGCACGGTGGTCGTGGTGGGAAGCGGGCGCGAGCAGATCGAGCCGCTCGCCGCCGCACATGGCGGCGTGGTCGTGGTGCAGGAGCCGCAGCACGGCACTGCCCACGCGGTGCGCCAGGCGGAAGCCGCGCTGGCGGATTTCGAGGGCGATGTGCTGGTCCTCTATGCCGATACGCCCTTCGTGACGCCTCGGACGATGCAGCGCATGCTTGCCAAGCTGGCGCAGACCGACGGAGTCGTGGTCCTCGCTTCGCGTCCGGCCGATCCGAAACATTATGGCCGCATCCTCGCCGAGCCCGACGGCACCATCCGGAAGATGGTCGAATATAAGGATGCGAGTGAAGCGGAGCGCGCGCTCGATCTCTGCAATTCGGGGCTGATGGCGGGGCGCGCCGCCCAATTCTGGCCCTGGCTCGCCCGAGTCGGCAACGCCAACGCGGCCGGCGAATATTATCTGCCCGACGTCGTCATGATCGCCGCCGCCGACGGCAAGGCCTCGGCGGTGATCGAGGTGCCGGCCGAAGAGGTGGAAGGGATCAACAGTCGCGCCGAACTGGCGAGCCAGGAAGCCGCCTGGCAGGACCGGCGCCGCGCGGCGATGATGGCCGACGGCGTCTCGCTGATCGCGCCGGAAACGGTCTGGTTCAGCCACGATACGAAGATCGGCGCCGATACGGTCGTCGAGCCGAATGTTTTCTTCGGGGCCGGCGTGACGATCGGCGAAGGGGTCAGGATCCGTGCCTTTTCCCATATCGAGGGCGCGACGATAGCCGCGCGGGCGGAGATTGGTCCCTATGCGCGCCTGCGGCCCGGTGCCGAGATCGGCGAGAGCGCCAAGGTCGGCAATTTCGTCGAGATCAAGAAGGCGCGGCTCGGCAAGGGTGCCAAGGCCAATCACCTCACCTATCTGGGCGACGCGGACGTAGGCGCCGGGGCCAATATCGGCGCCGGTACGATCACCTGCAATTATGACGGCTTCCTCAAATACCGCACGGAGATCGGGGAGGGCGCCTTCATCGGCTCGAATAGCGCGCTCGTCGCCCCCGTCAGCATCGGCAGGGGCGCTCTGGTCGCCGCCGGTTCGGTGATCACCCGCGACGTGCCGGAAGACGCGATCGCGCTGGCCCGGGGGGAGCAAAGCGAGAAGCCCGGGCGAGCCAAGCGCTTCCGCGAAATCATGTCAGAGCGAAAGAAGAAGCAAAGCTAGATGTGCGGGATCATCGGGATTGTCGGCAAGGAGGATGTCGCGCAGCGCCTGCTCGACGGGCTGAAAAGGCTCGAATATCGGGGCTATGACAGCGCCGGCATCGCCACGCTCCACGACGGCAGGATCGAGCGGCGGCGGGCCGAGGGCAAGCTCGGGAATTTGGCCTCGCGGCTCGCCGAGAGCCCGCTCCCCGGCGCGATCGGCATCGCCCATACCCGCTGGGCGACGCATGGCGCGCCGACCGAGGACAATGCCCATCCGCATATCGTCGGCGACGTCTCGATCGTCCACAACGGCATCATCGAGAATTTCAAGCCGCTCCGCGACGAATTGATCGCGGACGGGCGGACCTTCGCCAGTCAGACCGACACCGAAGTTGTCGCCCATCTTGTCGCCCGCGAGCTGGAACGCGGCCAGGCGCCGCGCGACGCCGTCGCCGCCGTGCTGCCGCGCCTGCACGGCGCGTTCGCCATCGCCTTTTTGTTTCGCACCGATCCGGATCTCCTGATCGCCGCCCGGCTCGGCGCCCCGCTGACCGTGGGTTATGGCGAGGGCGAGAATTATATCGGCTCGGACGCGATCGGCCTGGCGCCGCTCACCCAGCAGATCGCCTATCTTGAGGAAGGCGATTGGGCGGCGGTGAGCCGGGAGAAGGTCGAGATTTACGACCGGGACAACCAGGCGGTCGAGCGGCCGATCGTTGAATCGGGCGCTTCGGGCGCGATGGTCGACAAGGGCAATCACCCGCATTTCATGCTGAAGGAGATTTACGAGCAGCCGGTGGTCGTGGCGCAGACGCTCAGCTCCTATCTTCGCCCGCTCGAGGAACAGGTCGCCTTGCCCGACATGGCGTTCGATCTCGAAGGGATCGAGCGGGTGGCGATCGTCGCGTGCGGCACCGCTTCCTATGTCGGGATGATCGGCAAATATTGGATCGAGCGCTTCGCCCGCGTCCCGGTCGAAGTCGATGTCGCGTCCGAGTTCCGTTACCGCGATCCCGTCCTGCTCCCCAACACGCTCGGCATCGTCGTCAGTCAGTCGGGCGAGACCGCCGATACGCTGGCCGCGCTTCGTCACATGAAGGAGCATGGCGTCACTACGGCGGGGATCATCAACGTCCCCACCAGCTCAATGGCCCGCGAGGTCGATCTCCTGCTGCCCACCCATGCCGGGCCCGAGATCGGCGTCGCCTCGACGAAAGCCTTTACCTGCCAGCTCGCGGTAATGGCCGCGCTCGCCGTCAACCTCGCCCGCGCGAAGGGCAGGCTTACCAAGACGGAGGAGCAGGAAATCGTCCATCACCTGGTGGAGGCGCCGGCCGCGATCAATGCCGCGCTCGCCCATGACGAGGATATCGCGGCGATGGCGCACAAGATCGCCGACGCCCGTGACGTACTCTATCTCGGCCGCGGCCCCGATTATCCGATGGCGCTCGAAGGCGCGCTGAAGCTTAAGGAGATCAGCTATATCCACGCCGAAGGCTATGCCTCGGGCGAGATGAAGCACGGGCCGATCGCCTTGATCGACGATAATGTGCCGCTGATCGTGCTCGCGCCGTCCGGGCCGCTCTTCGACAAGACCGTTTCCAACATGCAGGAGGCGATGGCGCGCGGCGCGCAGGTCGTTTTGATCTCCGATGCCGAGGGGATCGCCAAGGCCGGCGAGAATACGATCGCGACGATCGAGATGCCGAAGGTCCATCCCCTGATCGCGCCACTCGTCTATGCGGTTCCGGTGCAATTGCTCGCCTATCATGTCGCGGTGGCGAAGGGCACGGACGTCGATCAACCGCGCAACCTCGCGAAGAGCGTCACCGTGGAATGATCTTCTGGGGCCTCGTCATCCTCGCCGCCGCGCCGCTGATCATGGGCGCGATCCTGTTTTTCATGCTCCGCCGGGGCGTCCACCATCGACTGCACGAGCGGCGGATGACGCAGCAGCACCCCACCCAGGTCGGCTATGTCCCGGAGGACATGACGAGCGGCTGGAGCGCGAGCGACAACTCTTTCTCAGGCGGCGGCGGCGATTTCGGCGGCGGCGGCGCGACCGGGAGCTGGGAATCGGGCGGCGGCGACTTCGGCGGCGGCGGTGCATCGGGCGACTGGGGCTCGAGCGATTCCGGCGGCGGAGACTCCGGCGGGGGCAGTGATTCCGGCGGTGGAGATTCCGGGGACAGCGGCGGCGGGAGCGACTAGCCGATCGACGCCGCGTGCTGAGGCGATTGAGTCTTCCGTTTCCTCCCCACTTACTCAAGTAAATTTGATAATTTGCAAAATCAGCATTGCTAATTCTATCAATAAACCATACTCAAATGAGTCGTACCCGAGTCGCGATGTCAGTCGAGCCGCAATTTTACTAGATCCTCGGTATGGATTTCGGGTCTGTTTGCTTCCTAAATGATCCCTCTGGCTTTGTCGTTGGACCTGACTAGCTTCGGGTCTTGAATTGGTGCGCAAGCAAGCTTGCTGCGTACTGCCTTTGCTCGTCTTGGGCCTCGATGCTCGAGTTGGGCGCGACGGGGTATGGACGCGGCTCGATCCGCGTGGCCGGGAGGAAAATTGTCATGACCTATGTTCTGCGCGGGAATCTGTGGGGATATATTTGCCGCGAATGTCCGCGGCCGCTCTGGGGGCTGATCGTACGGGTCTACGAACCGCTCGAAGCCAACCTCATCGAACGGGTCGCCGCCGACCCCAAGCATACCATCGCCGCGCGCGACGAGAAGACGGTCAAGGCCAATGCCGGCCGGCTGCTCGCCGAGGCGACGGTCGGCGAGGACGGCAGCTTCGAACTCAACTTCAAGAACAGCCGCTATAAGGGCGGGCCGCTTGACTTCGAGCTGCGCACGGACAGTCTCTCCCATCTCGACGAACGCGCCTCGGAGGCCAAGCCGCGGCAGCTCTACATCACCACAACCCAGCCGGCCTTTCGCGAGCGCGAGCGCGATCTGGTCGCTTACTGGGAATATTATCTGCCGGCTTATTGGTGGTGCCTGATCCTCTCCTGGTACGACATCTGGGTGATTTGCGGGCGGGTGACGATCTGCGGCACCGACAAGGCCGTCGGCGGCCTCACCGTGGAGGCTCGCGATATCGACTGGCTGCAACAGGATTATCTCGGCTCGGCGACCACCGACGGCACCGGCCGGTTCGTCATCTATTATCCGGGCTCGGCCTTCCGTCAGACGATCTTTTCGCCAGGGCTGAATCTCGAGCTGACCGGTGGCCCGGACCTCTATTTCACGATCAAGCAGGGCAGCCTCGTCCTGCTTGCCGAGCCGCCGTCGCGCGGCCGCCAGCCGGATCGCGAGAACGTCGGCACATGCTTCTGCGTCGATCTGTGCGTCAAGGAAGTCGTGGAGGTCGTCGGCGTAGGCGTATTCACCCATGTCGGGGGCTACAATTATTCGACGCAGATCGACAGCGCACCCGGCGGAACGGGTCTTTCCAGCGATCACCGCGCTTTCTATCAGACGATGCGGCTGCACGGCCAGTTGCCGAAGAAGATCAACACGATCAACGGGCCAGAGCAGCTGGAGTACAGCTTCTGGTGGCGCGAAGTGCAGGCGAGCGGCGCACCCATTCCGGGAAGCGTCTGGACCCAGGTTACCCAGTCGCAGATCGCCCGCACCGTCATCGGCACGCTCTCCTATTATGACGCGTCCACCTACCCCTATTGGTTCACCAAGGATTACACGGTCAACGGCACCAACGGCCCCAACGAGATCAGGGCCAATTTCACCCCCGATGACTGGATCCCGGTGCCGCAAGAGAACAATTGGACGATGGCACCGGGCAATTTCGCTTCCAACGGCAACCAGATCAATCTCATCTCGAACCTGCTGGTGCCCTCCGCCCCCTCGCCGGTCTGGGGGACGCTCAACCAAGCCGGCAAGACGGCCGGAAACACCTCCGCTCCCTACGGGCACAACCGCTACTTCAGCATCGAGATGCGGGCGCGTTCCGCGAGCGGGCCGCAATCGGTTCCAGCCGGCACCCTTTCACAAATCGCGATCGAGAACCGGCTTTACGACAACGTCTCGCACCATCCGGCCTGGGCGGGCTACGTCAGCTCGGGCGCTCTCGGCGTCAACATGCTCGACATCCTGGAGCTTCAAGTCCAGGGCTGCGCCGAAATTCAGGACCAGCTGCACGTCCTGGTCACCGCGGCGCATCCCAATCTGGGCGCCGTGTCGCTGAGCATCATCGGCGGCAATGCGAGCTCGATCGGCGCGACGCTTACTGCGCCGACGGGCGGCCTGCCCGATGAGCGCTTCGGGACTGCCGGGATGAACTTCACGGCGACGGATCTGGACCCCTGCGCCTATATCGTTACGCTATCGACGCAGCTCATGCTGACCACCGGCGACAGCGTCCCGAGCAACCTCGTCGACCAGATGGCCTTCTGCAAGGCTCCCCCGCCCTGACCAGGCGCCCGCCAGCGGCGTCCTCGATGAGGGCGCCGCGCGACTGGCAAGATAGCTCTGGTTCCCTGCCTGCGGCTTTGCTAAGCGCGCCTGCCTGGCCAGGCACCCATAGCTCAGCTGGATAGAGCGCTGCCCTCCGAAGGCAGAGGTCACAGGTTCGAATCCTGTTGGGTGCGCCATCACCTCAAGTTGACCGGAAAACCCTTCTAACATCTTGAAGGGAAACGCAATTTCCGGTGTTCGAAAGCCCTCAAAGCGGTTGTACCGCAAGAGGTCCGAAAAGGTTAGTTTGAGCACTGCCCGCTTGTCTTCCAAGCGGTCAGATTCCCATAGTTTCCAAGGGTTTGCGAGAAACCCAAGAGCGGTTCGAAAATTCGAGTCATAGTCACGCAGAGGTGTGCCGCATTTGGCTATCGCCTCGGCCAAAACGAGCTTTCGCTGCTCCATTTCTTCGACCCGCCTCTCCAGCGCCTTCATAACAGTCGTGCTGTCGGCTTCGACGATGCGGTCGAGCAGTGCTGCGACCTTGCGATCCAGCTCAACGATTTCTCGCTTCATCCCTGCCTTGCGCTCAGACGACGATCGCACATGCCTGTCCCAAAGAAAGCGGAGACCAGTGGATGCAAGCTCGAACAGCTCACGAGCGGGCGTCATCGACCGCAGCAGCCGTTCAAAGGCACTCTCGATCTTGGCCCGAGCAATAGATTTGCCGCGACCCTCGCAACCCGGCTGACGGCAGAGGTAGTAGGGATAGGCCGCTTGCCTTCCCTTCGACCAATTGGCCGTCAGAGGACGGCCGCAATCGTCGCAAGCGACGAAGCCGCGCAGCGGGAAGTCCGCCGTCACATCGACGCGTGACGGCGCTCGCAGGCTGCCCATCAGCCGCGCTTGGATGCGGTTGTAGGTGTCGAGATCGATCAGACCCTGATGCTGCGCCTTGCGCAGACCAATGTCCCAGCGGGGAATTTGCAGATAGCCCGCATAGAGTGGCTGCGTCAGCAACCAGTAGACGCGTTGATCCAGCACAACGTCGTGCCGGCAGCGGGGAAACTCCGGGTGAGCCTCAAGGAATCGCTTCACCGCCGCGCGGCAATCGAGCCGACCGCTGGCATAGCCTTCCAGCGCCTCACGGACGATTGAAGCCAGCGGCTCGTTCGCGATGAGCATCTTGCCGCCACCCGGCGCGCGACCGTAGCGATAGCCTACAGGAGCCTGGAATACCCAATAGCCATTGAGCGCCCGCGACCGCATCCGGTTCATCGTCTGCTCGCCGTTCTTCTGGCGCTGGTGCTGAGACACGCTGGCAAGCAGGTTTTCGACCAGCTTGCTGTCTGAATCCTCGCCAAATTCGATGGAGGGCGATTCCAGAATGCCGCCCGCACGAGCAATATCTGCCCGGAGCTGCAAGTGCGCTTCCAGCCCGCGCGCAAGGCGACTGATATCGTCGATTATGACGACATGCGGCCTTTTCCGATTGGCGCGGAGGTGAGCCAGCATGGCCCTCATGCCGGGGCGTCCCGTGACGCTGCCGGACATGTCGTCCTTGAACACATTGACGACCTCGTACCCGCGATATTTCGCGAACTCGCGGCAGCGCGTTTCCTGGCTGGACAGGCCGTCGCCGCGCGTTGTCTGCTTCGCAGAACTCACGCGGCAGTAGATGACGGCCGGTTTAGCGACAGTGCTTTTCATGGACTCAAACCCCCAAAATCAGACGCTTTCGGGACCGGTTTACCCTCCAGTATCCGACCCTCTTTTTCAGGTGAAACATTAGCAGAACAAACTGAAAAAGACGAGCCAAGTTTTTCTTGTGGCGACGTCGCAAGCTGGACAGGATCGAGGCCGAATGACTGGTCTACAAAGACCTGCATTAGGTTGAGGACTATCAGGATCACCTCGTCCTTTTGCTGATCGGACATATCAATATCTTTTATGAGCCCGCGAAAGCGGGCCCAATCCTCCTGCGTCATGTCAAACGGTCTGTTCATAAATCACCATCTCGAAGATGCTCCGTGGAGCATCGGGAAAGTGATTCACTACTCCGGTTTTAGAGAGTGCTTGGGGGAACTTGATGTTCACTCACCGGCACGGAATAAATCCTGTACATATTAACATAATATAGCTTGAAATCGGCCCGCTGTGTAGTCTGAATACCTATGTAGTCTTTCAGCGCCCGACATCGCCGCCGCTTCTTCCCGCCATTCGCTCAGCCGCCGACCTGATCCGGTCGAGCCGCGAGGCCTGCTTACGCTCCACCAGATGCGTCGCAGCTCGCATGTGACGGCCCGAGCGATCCTCACTCATTCCGGGCGGCCTGAGCGT